>JAURVW010001010.1 GCA_030655275.1 Solirubrobacteraceae bacterium | reverse complement strand
TGGCGAGCTTCTCTCCGCCGCGGCGTTCAGCCCGGGCACCGCGCCGACCGAGCCGCATCCCGCCGAGATCGCGGTCCGCGTGCACGTGGCGCATCTGCTGCGGCTCTCCGGCCATGGTGAGACGTGCGCTTCGGTGATGTCGTCGGCGCTGCTGGCGTTCCTCAGTGGGTCGCACATCCATCATCTGCGCACGGTCGAGGGGCACGATGCCGAGACCCTTCGCATCACCTGGCATCGGCTCGCTGCGGGCGCCGTCGCGCAGCCCGAAGCGCAGGCCGCGTAGGCGCCGTCGGGGCACCGGGCGGCGGCCCGCCGATATCCTCGGGCGCGTGCCGCACCTCCGCAGCCTGCTCACCCTGCCCTCGGGGCGTGCCGCAGCCACGTTGCTGACGGTCTTGGCCGCCAGCGTCACGCTCGGCGCCTGCACGGCGTCGGAGAACACCGGTTCGACCGAGCTCAGTGGCGAGGAGGGTCGCGTGCAGGACGTGGTCGAGAAGTTCACGGAGTACGCCGACGACGATCGCGCCGCAGCGATCTGCAAGGACCTCTTCACGCCCGAGGCGCAGACGGCCGTCGCCAAGGGAGCCGACTGCGCGAAGGCCGTGCAGACGCTCATCGATGCGACCGACTTCACCGCCCTCGACGTCGACAGCGTGAAGATCACGGGCACGACCGCCGTCGCGACGATCGTCAAGACGAAGCGCGCGACCGAGGATCGCAAGATCGTCCTGGTGCAGGACGCGGCGAAGGCGCCGTGGAAGATCTCCGCCTTCGGCAACGAGGCGGCCAAGGGCGTCGACGGCAGCACGCCGGAGGCCGCAGCGGCGACCACGCCGGACGCGACGCCCAAGAGCACGCCCAAGTCGTAGCGCCCCACGTGCGTCGGCCGGTGGGCTGACGCTGGGCTCGCGTGCGTCGGCACGGTGGACGAGGATCGCCGGGGTGCGCTTGACGTTCGTTCCCGGCACCCAGGTGCTGAACCCCTTCGGCGCTGGAGCGGGAGATTATGGTTCGAGCGGCTCGCTTCGTTTCTGGGGCCCGGTCTTGGTGTCTCTCTTTCGACCCGTGTGAAATGCAGCCTCTGGTGGCTGCATATTTGGTCGATTTCGACGATCTCGCAGCCGTGAGAGGCTGCCATGTCCGGGCCTCGTGTTTCGTCGCATTTGCCGTCGAGTTCCTCGGGTAGGCGGGCCGCGGTGCGAGTCCACGGTCACGGTCTCGACCGGTGCATTTTCGGGGGCTTTGACGGCATTCCGATCCGACCAAAGTCTCGAAGCTTCCGTCACAGCGGATCGCAAATTTCAGCAGGTCAGCTTCGGCCGACTTCGCCGGCGAGGCTCGCGAGACTGCAGCCTCGGGCGGCTGCCAAACCCGTCGAACTTGCCGTCTTAGCAGTCGCTGCAGGCTGCAAAACGACACGCCTCGCTAGAGAGACACCGGGACCGGCGCGGTTTGAACGCGAGTCGACCCAAGTCGACCCGGGTAGCGGTGTCATACACCGTCCTACTCCGTAGGACAGGGCTTCTCGAAGAAGACCCCACTACGACCGGTTGATGCCCAGACCGGGCAGACAGCCCAGCACCTAGGTGCCG
>JAURVW010001008.1 GCA_030655275.1 Solirubrobacteraceae bacterium | reverse complement strand
AGGCGAGGAAGAACGGCGACGATCCGCTCCCCGGGACCGATCCCGCGCTCACGAACCCGTCGCCAGAAATCCCCGACGCGGACCGCCTCGCGGCGCAGCTCGCCGAGGCCGTGCAGGGCCAGGTCGTGCGAGCCGCCGACGTGGACCCGTCGAAGCCGACGATCGTCGTCACCGACCCGACCGAGCCTGATCCCACGGCCGCTGCGCGTTCCGTGCTCGCGAAGGTCCGCGGAGCCGCGCTCGTCGTCGACGGCGCCGACCGCGCCTTCGACCCCGCCGTGATCGGCCGCGGCCGCAGCGCCGAGCAGACCTTCCAGATCCGTCGGGCGATCGCTTCGGACGTCGACGGCGACGCCCGCGCGATCCGCGCCGCCGAGCGCAAGGCCTTCGGCCGCGATCGCGGCGGTGCCGTCGTCGCCGGTTACCTCGCGGCGCAGCGCATCCTCGAGCTGGGCGCCAAGCAGCCCGAGCGCACCATCGACCGCGTCACGTTCGCAAAGGCGCTCACGGCGGCCTCGCCAAACGATCAGGACCTCCAGTCGAACGCTTCGGGAGACGCCCTGCTCAGCAGCGTCGAGCTCTACCAGTTGAAGGGCGACGCGTGGGACGAGCAGCCCGCGGGCCGCGGCTTCGGCGGCGCCACGGGAGTCGTCAGCGGCGTCGGCCGTGAGGGCGCCCGCCCGACCACGCCGTAAGGCGGCACGGCGCGAGCCCGCGCGGGTGGTTTCGGGCGACGGGATCGTCCGTTACCGGTGAAATCGACGCCCGGGGCGGACGCGCGGCCGGTTTCGGGCGAGGGGTCGCCCGTTACCGGGAGTGCGACGAGCTCAGTCGAGGAGATCGTCGAGCGCGACCGGAAGATCCGGGAACGCGAACGAGTAGCCGAGCTCGCGTGCCGCGGCCGGCGTGGCGGCGGCCCCTTCGAGGATCAGCTCGGCCATCTCGCCGCGCAGCAGCTTCACGGCAAAGCCGGGAGCGGGCATGAAGGCGGGGCGGTGCAGCTTCTTGCCGAGGCAGCGCGCGAACTCGCCCTGCGTGACGAGGCCGGGGGCGACAGCGTTGATCGGGCCGTTGGCGCGATGGCTGTCGACGGCGTGGAGGATCAGCCCCACCTCGTCGACGACGTGGATCCACGGGAACGGCTGCTTGCCGCCGCCGAGCGGACCCATCACGCCGAACTTCGTGAGCTTCGACAGGATCGGGAGGAGGCCGTCGTGGGCGGCCAGCACGTCACCGCTGCGCAGGAGGACGACGCGGAGTCCGAGCGCCTCGGCCTTGCGAGCCTCGGCCTCCCAGGCGGTGGCGACCCGGGGGAGGAACCCATCCGTGCCGGCCGGAGCGGTCTCGTCGGTCGGCTGGTGGCGGTCGCCATAGAAGCCGATGGCCGAACCGGAGACCAGCGTCACCGGCCGGCGGGACTCCTCGACGGTGGCGATGGCCTGCACGAGATGCCGAGTACCGAGGACCCGCGAGTCGAGGATGCGCTGCTTGGCCTCGGTGCTCCAACGCTGGGCGACCGACTCGCCCGCGAGGTTCACGATCGCGTCGGCGTGCTCGATCGCCGCCAGCGGGGGCGTTCCGTCGGCCGGGTTCCAGGCCAGCGCGCGCACGTCGCCGAGCTTCTCGGCCGCCGCCTCGGCATTGCGGGAGAGCACGGTGACCTCGTCGCCGCGCTCGATGAGCGCGGAGACGAGGAGCGAACCGATACCGCCCGTTGCGCCTGTAACCGTGATCCGCATGGCGCCTGGGACCCCGCGCTAGGCCTGGGGCGTGAGGACTGGCGTCTGGCCGCCCGATCCGCCTGGGCCGCCCGCCTCGAAGTCGTCGAGGTCGTTGCGCGAGGCGCGCTGGCGATCGGCCTCGAGCGCGACGGCCGCGGCGACGGCCGGCGCCACCTCGCGGTCGAACACC
>JAURVW010000998.1 GCA_030655275.1 Solirubrobacteraceae bacterium | reverse complement strand
GACGGGACGAGTCGCCTCATCACCTTCGAGTTCGGAGCATCGCATCCCGACCGTGCGGCTCCGGTGAGCGCCGGGGAACTTCGGTCGACGGCCGAGCGCATCACCGGGCAGCCGCTGCCGTTCGTGGGGCTCGAGTTCTCGGGCCGGTTCAGCGACTTCAGCCGGCTCGCCGACACCTACCGCTCGGGGCGCTTGCTCCTCGCTGGTGATGCCGCGCACGTGCATTTCCCGGTGGGAGGCCAAGGCCTGAACCTCGGCATCCAGGACGCGTTCAACCTGTCGTGGAAGCTCGCGGCCGTGATCCGCGGCGGCGCCGACGACGCACTGCTCGACACCTACACCGCCGAGCGCCGGCCGTACGCGCAGCGCGTGATCACCTAT
Source organism: Solirubrobacteraceae bacterium (assembly GCA_030655275.1). Taxonomy (GTDB): domain Bacteria; phylum Actinomycetota; class Thermoleophilia; order Solirubrobacterales; family Solirubrobacteraceae; genus JAGIBJ01. The sequence goes on along the minus strand of JAURVW010000998.1, from coordinate 3,141 downwards.
ACCCACGAGCAGGCGGCAGCGATGGACCCACGCCCGGGGTGCGCGGCAGAGCGGGTGATCCTGCTGCAGCACGTAGACGGCGGGCGGCGGCAGGCCGCGCTCGCCGACATGGTGAGCAGCCAGGACGTGGGCACGCAGCGCGCCGCCGATGATCACGAGGCGGTCGGCACGTTCGCGGTCGATCGGGCGATCCGCAGCCGGGGAGAGCCGACGAGACTCAGCGCGCTGCTCGCCGGCGGACGCGGCATCCTGCTCGCCCCCGCCGCGCTGGCGAGCCGCGACCGGATCGAGCACGGCTGGCGAGGGCGGGTCGACGTCGTCGTCGACGACGCGCAGGCCGGGGCGACGCTGCTGCGTCCCGACGGCTACGTCGCCTGGGCCGCGGACGACGCCGTCGTCCACCCCCGCGCCGAACGGATCAGGCTCCTCGACACGCTCACGCGCTGGTTCGGCCCGGAAGTGGCGCCGCCACGCGCCGAATCCGCTGCAGCCACGAGGGTGGTCGCGGTGGGTTGAGATCGCATCCGACGACCGCAGACGCGCGCGGACCTGGTCGTCGTCACCACCGCCCCGCTCAGGCGCCGACGACGTGGAGACCACGGTCGACGCTGGTTCGGCCGACGGCACGTCCAGGCACCGCTTCGCACGGTCTAGGATCCGTCGATGCGTCGCGCCGTCCCGCTCTTCCTCGTCGCTCTCGCGACCGTGCCCACGTCCGCCTCGGCCGCCTGGACACCCGCGACCGATCTCGCGCCGCGCATCGAGGCGCGGGCGTCGGTGAAGGTCGCCGCCGCCGCCGACGGCTCGGCGCTCGTCGGCTTTGAACGCGAAGACCGTGTCTACCTGGCGCTGAAGCCCAGCGGCGCTCCGCTCGGCGCGCTCGTGGACCTGGGCGAGGGCTCGAACCTGGCGGTCGCGATGGCGCCGTCGGGACGCGCGGTCGCCGCCTGGTCGGGGAGCAGCGACGCACCCGGTCTGCACGTCGCCGTCCGCGAACCCGGGGGCGCCCTGACCGAGACGCCGTTCGTTCCCTCCGACCGCGTCATCTTCACCACGACCACGGTCGCGCGCGACGGGCGCGCGTTCGTCGGCAGCAACACGACCACACGGTCGTCACTGCTCGCCGTCGACGCCGGCTCGCTCACCCGTACCCCACTGGCGAGCGGCCCGGTGGAGAACGTCGATGCGATCGCGCTCGCCACCCAGCCCACCGGCGACAAGGCCTGGTTCGTCGTCCAGTCCAGTCGGTCCGACGGCACGTCGGCGGGACTGAAACTCACCACGTGGCAGTCGACCACCGGCGCGAGCGACCCCCAGCCGTTCGCCGACGGCGGGACCACTACGTCCGTCGCCTCGCTTCGCGCCGTCGACGGCATTCGTCCGTCGTTCTTCTGGACGAACGCCGCCACGTCGGGCGGGAGGACCTCGTACACCATGCACCGGGCCGAGCCGGGCAACGCCCCGGGTGAGACGGCGGAACTCGAGCGCCTGCTCCTGGGGGCATTCAGCATCCCGAGCATCAGCGCCGTGACGAGCGCCGTCGGCTCCGACGGCAACACCACGGTCGCCTGGTCGGCGACGGACGCCGACGCGAGCACGGCGTCGATCAGCACGCGGCCCGGCCCGGGCGGCGCGTTCGGTCCGAAGACGCCGATCACCGGTGACCTCGCTCCGTCGAGCGCCCTACGGGACCTCGCGGTCGTGCCGTCCATCGCGCCGCGCACCACGGTCGTGGAGTTGTTCGGGAACCGCGCCTTCGCGGGCGTCGTCGACCCGTCCGGAGCCACCTACGGCCCCACGAGCCAGATCACCACGCCGTTCGGCGACTACCAGTCGAAGTTGTCCGCGGGCGGCACCGGATTCGGCGAGACGATCGCGGCCTGGCTCGCGACCGGCCCCAACGCCAAGTCGACGGTCCAGGTGACCACCAACGACGAGGTCGCCCCCGCCCTGGCGGTCTCCAGCGACGTCCCGGCCTCGCCGTCCCCCGGCCAGAGGATCACGTTCTCGGCGACGGCGGTCGACCGGTTCAGTGCGACCGGCGACATCACCTGGGACTTCGGCGATGGCACGACCGCTGCCGGCACGCCTGTCGCCCACGCGTTCGCGGCCGGCACGCACACCGTCACCGCGACGGTCGCCGACGCCGCCGGCAACGTCGCGACGAAGACGCTGCAGGTCGTCGTCCCGGGTCCGCCCTCCGCGACCGCCCCGCCCGCGCCGACCCGGGTCGCCACGCCGGGTGTCGACACGACGGTGCCGAAGCTCACCGGACTGAAGCTCTCCGCGTCTGCGTTCGCCGTCACGAAGGGCAAGCCGACGAAGGGCAAGGGCACGACGATCCGCTTCACGTTGTCGGCCGCCGCGAAGGTCGAGCTGCGCGTCAGCAGCCTTGTGAAGGGCTACGTCGCCGGGAAGAAGTGCGCGACGAAGAAGCCAAGAGGCAAAGGCAAGAGCAAGGCCAAGACCAAGCGGTGCTGGATCCGCAAGTCGCTCGGGCTGGCGGGCGCACCCACGGCGGCCGTCGGAGCCAACAGCATCGCGTTCGACGGCACCGTCGCCGGCAAGGCGCTCAAGCCCGGGACCTACGAGCTCACGGCAGCTCCGGTGCCGCCGCTCGCGAGCCACGGCACCGCCGCCGCGATCGCCAAGTTCACCATCAAGCGCTGATCCCTCGGCGCCCTCGCCACGTACGCTTGAACGGGAACCTTGACACGATCGTGTCAAGGTTGACCGTGCGTTGCTAGCATCACGGGCGTGAGCCGTGATTTTCTTGCTGCCGTTGCCGACCACATCGTCGTGTTCGACGGCGGCATGGGCGCCACGCTCGAAGCCTGGGACCTCTCCCTCGAGGAGGACTACCGGCTCCCCGGGCGCGCGCACGAGGTCCTCGTGCTCAATCGCCCGGACATCATCGAGCGCCTGCACCGCACGATGGTCGAGGCCGGAGCCGAGGTCGTCGAGACCGACACCTTCCAGGCCTCGCGCCTGAAGCTCGAGGAGTGGGGCCTGGAGGATCACCTCCGCGAGATCAACGTCGAGGCCTGCCGGATCGCCCGCCGCGCCGTCGGTGAGGACCGCTTCGTCGCCGGCTCGATCGGCCCGACCGGCTTGCTTCCCGCCTCCGACGTCCCCACCCTC
>JAURVW010000996.1 GCA_030655275.1 Solirubrobacteraceae bacterium | reverse complement strand
ACCTTCCTCGAGGAGAACGTCGACCCGATGGTCATCGAGGAGGACGCAAAGATCCCGGCCGAGGTCATCGAGGGCCTCAAGGGCATCGGCGCGTTCGGGATGAAGATCCCGGAGTCCTACGGCGGCCTCGGTCTCTCGTGGGTGTACTACCTCAAGGCGCTCGCGATCGTGTCCGCCTGGAACGGGTCGCTCGTCGCGCTCCTCTCGGCACACCAGTCGATCGGTCTCGGTGAGCCGCTGCGCATCGCCGGCACCGAGGCCCAGAAGGCCGAATGGTTCCCGAAGCTCGCGAAGACGCACACCTCCGCGTTCCTCCTCACGGAGCCGGACGTCGGCTCCGACCCGGCCCGCGTCGCCACGAGCGCCATCCCGACCGAGGACGGCACCGGCTACATCCTCAACGGCCGCAAGCTGTGGGCGACGAACGGCGCCATCGCCGACGTCGTCGTCGTCATGGCGAAGGTCCCCAAGCGCGAGGGCAAGCGCGGCGGCGTGTCGGCGTTCATCCTGCCGTACGACGCCGAGGGCGTCACCGTCGAGCATCGCAACGAGTTCATGGGCCTGCGCGGCATCGAGAACTCGCAGACCGCCCTCAAGGACGTCTTCGTCCCGAACGAGGCGCTCATCGGCGGCGAGGGTGCCGGTCTCAAGATCGCCATCCAGACCCTCAACACCGGCCGCCTCGCGCTGCCGGCCGGCTGCCTCGGCGCCGCGAAATGGTCGACGAAGCAGGCCCGCGAGTTCTCGGCCGAGCGCTTCCAGTGGGGCAAGGCCGTCGGCAAGCACGACGCCGTCGCCCAGAAGGTCGCGTTCATCGCGGGCTCCACGTTCGGCCTCGAGGCCGTCCTCGACGTGTCGGCCCGCCTCGCGGACGACAAGAAGAACGACATCCGCATCGAGGCGGCGATCGCGAAGCTCTACGGCTCCGAGATCTCCTGGACGATCTCCGACGAGCTCATCCAGATCCGCGGCGGCCGTGGCTTCGAGACCGCGAAGTCGCTGAAGGCTCGTGGCGAGCGCCCGGTGAACACCGAGGGCATGCTGCGCGACAACCGCATCAACCGGATCTTCGAGGGCTCCACGGAGATCATGCATCTGATCATCGCCCGCGAGGCCGTCGATCAGCACCTCGCGGTCGCGGGCGACGCGATCGACCCGAAGGCCGCGCTCGTCGACAAGCTCAAGGGCGGCGCGTCGGCGGCGAAGTTCTACGCCGGCTGGTTCCCGCAGCTCGCGACGGGCCCCGGCACCGACCCGCGTTCCTACGCGGAGTTCGGCGACAACGCCAAGCACCTGCGGTACGCCGAGCGCACGTCGCGCAAGCTGGCCCGTTCCACCTTCTACGCCATCTCGCGCTACCAGGCGAAGCTGGAGCAGAAGCAGTCGGTGCTCGGCCGCATCGTCGACATCGGCGCGGAGATCTTCGCGATCTCGGCCGCCGTCGTCTACGCCAAGACGCTCGAGACCGAGCAGCCGGGGCGTGCCGCCGAGGCCCGCGAGCTCGCCGACATCTTCTGCAAGCAGGCCCGCGGTCGCGCGGACGCCCTCTTCGCAGAGTTGTTCGACAACGAGGACGACGCGAACTACGCCTTCGCGCAGAAGGTCCTCGACGGTCGCTACGAGTTCCTCGAGGAGGACATCTCGGATCCGTCGATCATCGGCGGGCTGCCGCTGTTCCTGGAGAACTCGCAGGAGGTCTAGGCCTTCTCGAGCGATGGCCGCTCCTCACGGGGCGCGGTTGTCCTCCTGCCTTTTGCGAGGGCGGCATCCCGGTTCGGGGTGTTGCCCTCGCGGCGTTTGTGGGGCGGGGAGATCCGGCGGCGTCAGGCGGCGCCAGAGAGGACGGTGATGGCTGGCGCGAGAGCGACGGCGCCGGCCGGCACGAGCGCGGACGGCGTTGGCCGGCACGAGCGCGGACGGCGTTGGCCGGTTGCGGGTTCGACCGCCAATGCGCTTGCATACGGCCATCCTGGGGTGACGCAGCCTCTACATTGACCGAATGACTCGCGCGAGCACCCCTGAGGATCCGGCTGCGGATGAGCGGCTCGCCGAGGACGACGAGGGCGTGAAGATCGACCACGGCGTCAAGGTCGATCGCAACGGGAAGCCGGTCCGTCCGCTGATCGCCAACCTGCGCGAGCGGCGTGCGCGCCACAAGCAGCGCAACCCGATCATCCGCGTCGTCTACGTGATCGCGGCCGTGACCGTGGTGCTCGCCGGCATCGCGATGCTCCTCCTGCCGGGGCCGGCGTTCGTCGTGATCCCGATCGGCCTCACGCTGCTCGCGCTCGAGTTCGCCTCCGCCGAGCGCCTCCTCGACCGCGCCCTCGACCAGGCCGACGCAGCCAAGGCGAAGGCCTCCGCGACGACGCCCGCGCAGCGCGCGCTGATGATCACGGCGATGGTGCTCGCCGGAGCTGCGGCCGTCGCCGCCGCGCTCTACTGGGACATTCCCTACCTGCCGGTGTAGCGCCGCGCGGCGTGGGGCCGAGCTGCAGTGCAGGTTGTCGACTCTTGAGCGACGAGAACCTGCGCATCGCGAACTGCGCTGAGCGCGGTCAGTGCTGCCAGGCGGTGCTTCGCACCCGGGCGCCAAGGGGGACGAGCCGCGCGAGCATCATCGCGCCGACCGCCCACCACAGCGCCGTGAGGCCCGCTGAGCCGACGGCCGCCGGGAGCGCCGCGACGATGAAGACGGCCGTGCAGGCGATGGCGGCCCAGGCGAGGTAGACGGAGTCGCTCGCGCCGATGAGCACGCCGTCGAGCGCGAATACGGGTCCGGCGAGGGGCTGCAGCGCGGCGACGAGCAGGACGACCGGCCAGATCGCGTCGCGGACGCCGGGGTCGGGCGCGATGAGCGGCACGAGCAGCGGCGATGCGGCCAGCAGGCCGAGGCCGACGACGACGCCGTAGAGCACGCCGAGCCGGGTGACCCGCCTGGCGACGGCCCTCGCGCGAGCCGGATCGTCAGCGCCGAGTGCGCCCGCGACGAGGGCCTGGGCGGCGATGGCGAGGGCGTCGAGCGCCAACGCGAGCAGGGTCCACACGGCGTTCGCGATGGTGTGCGCGGCCAGGGCGGTCACCCCGAGTCGTCCGGCGACCCAGATCGCGAAGAGCAGGTAGACGCGTAGCGCGGCCGTCCGCGCGAGCAGGGCGAGATTCGTCCCGAGGCTCGCCTTCACCCCAGCCAGCGTCGGGCGCAGCGATCCGCCGAGCGTGGTCGCGCGTCGTCGCAGCAACGCGAGGTAGATCACCGCCATCACGGCCTGGGTGAGGACCGTCCCCAGGGCGGAGCCGACGATCCCGAGCCCCGCCGGAAACACGAGCAGCACGTTGAGCGCGAGGTTGGCCGCCGCGCCGGTCGCGGTGATGAGGAGCGGCGAGCGCATGTCGTGGAGCCCGCGCAGCACGCCCGTCGCCGCCAGCACGACGAGCATGAACGGTACGCCGACCGCGCTCACCTGCAGGTAGTCGATCGCCGGCGCGCGAGCCGCGGCCGGGATGTCGAACAGGTCGACGAGCGACGGACCGGCCAGCCAGGTGCCGATCGCGAGGACGAGCCCGATCGCGGTGGCGAGGGCGACGCCGTCGGCCGCGGCGGCGACCGCGTCGCCCGGTCGCGTCGCGCCCATGTGCCGGGCGACCGCGGCGGTCGTCCCGTACGCGAGGAAGATGCACACGTTCACGACCGTCGCAAGGATCGCCGCGGCCGCACCGAGGCCCGCGACCTCGCTGGTCCCGAGGTACGAGACCACCACGCCGTCGCCGAGCAGGAAGAGCGGCTCGGCGACGAGCACGCCGAGTGCCGGCACCGCGAGGGCCAGGACCGCGCGGTCGATGGAGCGACGATCGTTGCCGGCGCCCCCGTCGGTGCTCAGGATGGCGTCCGCTCGGCGGCGGCCACGAAGCGCGCGATGAGCTGTCGGGCGTAGCGACGCCAGAGGGGAACGAGCACGAGGAGGAGCGGTCGACCGCCGCGGCGCGGCACGAATTCGTAGGTCCACGTGATCTCGGTGTGGCCGTGCTGGAGCTCGCGGAAGACGAACTGCCCGTTGATCCGCTCGACGAGCAGCTTCAGCGGGCCCTCGTGCGGGATCACCTCATAGGCCGCACGCACCGGCGGTTCGTACTCGACCATCCGTTCGCGCATCGTCCCGCCGCCGCGCAGCAGCACCGTGCGGCTCTTGCCGGCCGCATCCCACTTGCCCGGCTGGTGCTCGATCCCGACGACCGCCGGAAAGGGGCCGTAGCCGGTGAACGTGGCCGTGAGGTCGATGGGGATCACGGCGCCGAAGGCGGTGTCGGCCGAGACCGACGCCGTCCCCTCGACCGTCACCGACACGGAGCCCATGCGCCCACGGTACCCGGCGTCGCCGACACGTTGGGCATCCGTTCGACCCGTCTGCCAGGCCAGGCGGATCGGAGGGTCGGTCGATGTCGACCCCGTCCGCGTCCACTCGTCGGCCGCTCGGGTCGGTCCGTCGGCCGGTCGAGCGTCGACCCCACGGCACCCTTCTACACTGAGCCCATGAGCACGAGCACGCAGCACCAGCCAGCCGGGTCGGTCGATCCCTGCGCCTGCGGTGTGTGCGGCACCGACGTGCCGCCGCTCGTCGGCTCGATCCTCACGGGCACGGGCCTCACTCTGAACCAGGCCGCTGACCGCTTCGAGCAGGATCTGCCGCTCGCGGGCCTCACCGAGGTGCAGCAGCGCTTGGTCGAAGCGCACGCCGAGGCGCGCCTGCTGCGCTGAGCCGCATCGCGGTCACCGCTGACCGCGTCGGGCCGACTGGGGCCCTTCAGTCGTTCGCGTACTGGCCGACTCATCTGATGTGAGTCCATTTCAGGAGTCGGAGACGTTCCCGCGCGGCCGGCGCGTGCTGCTCATCCCCGTGGCGCTGCTGTTCCTGATCGGCCCGTACGGCTCCATGCTCGACGGAGGCCCGTCGGACCCGCTGCGCTGGACGGTCACCATGATCTGCATCGCCCTCTGCACGGCGATCCTCGCGCTCGGTCTCGCGCCGCCGCGTCGGCGCGTCGTGATCGACCCGGAGGCCGGCACCATCCGGATCTCCGCGACGCCGCCGCCTCCGCACTTCCTGCAGGTCCACGAAGACCGTCCGATCGATGACGTCACCGACACCGAGATCGTCGAGTTCGGCGTCGCGCGCTCCGCGGGCCACGGCTACCGCGTGGTGATCTCGTTCGAGTCGGCGCCGCCGCTCCACCTCAAGGTGCACCGCGACCGCGACCGGGCCCAACGCACCATCGAGCATCTCGTGCTCCTCGGCCTCCCAGGCGATTCCCACCTGCGTGCCCGCAACGCCCAGTTCGACGCCGAGAAGCCCACGACCTGGCTCTAGCGCGGCGCGCCCTCGCGCTGAGCTGACGCCCACTTCGAGCCCGACCCACGCCGAGCTGACACCCGCGTCGAGCCCGGCCTACGCTGAGCTGACGCCCGCGCCGGCCCACCCTGGCGCGTCTCCTATCCATCCGATAGTAGTCGACCGCTAGCGTGCCAAACACGGGTGGATGCGGGTCATCGACCGTCGCCAGGTCGGCGCCGGAAATGCATCGACTCGCCCCTCGGGAGGGATGACTGCCATGGATCTCAAGCTCAGCGTGCTCGACCAGACTCCGGTCCCGGAAGGCGTGAGTGGTTCCGAGGCGCTCCAGCAGACGCTCGACCTGGCCCGCCATGCCGACGCACTCGGCTACCACCGCTACTGGGTGTCCGAGCACCACGGTGGGCTGTCGGTCGCGGGGCCGGCGCCGGAGGCATTGGTCCCGGCGATCGCGTCGATCACCTCGCGGCTGCGAGTCGGCAGCGGCGGCGTGATGCTCCCGCACTACAGCCCGTTCAAGGTCGCGGAGCAGTTCAGCCTCCTCGCCGGGCTCTTTCCCGGCCGCATCGACCTGGGTCTCGGCCGCGCCTCCGGCACCGACGCCCTCACGGCCTTCGCGCTCCAGCGCGACCGCACGAGCCAGGCCATGCACGACGACTTCCCCGCGCAGCTCGGCGAACTCCTCGGCTACCTCGAGAACACGCTCCCCTCCAACCACGCCTTCGCCCGGCTCGCGACCAGCCTCCCGGGCCTCCCCGAGGCGCCGACGCCCTGGCTCCTGGGCAGCTCGCCGCAGTCCGGGATCTGGGCCGCCGAGCTCGGCCTGCCCTACGCGTTCGCCGACTTCATCAACCCCAAGGGCGAGCTCATCGCGAAGTCGTACGTGAACGAGTTCCAGCCGGGCCGGCGACTCGACGCGGCCGAGGTCGCCGTCGCTGCCTGGGTGCTCGTCGCCGACACCGCCGAGGAGGCGCAGTTCCTGTCGCTCAGCCACCGCGTCGGGATGAACGCGCTGCGCCGCGGCCGGCCGATGCCGTTCTTCCCGCCCGAGAAGGCCGAGAAGATGCTGCGCGCCGAGGGCGAGGATCCGACGAAGCCGCCGCCCGGGCGACGGATGATCCTCGGCACGCCTTCACAGGTGCGCGAGCAGCTCGAAGACCTGGCTCGTGGCTACGGCGCGAGCGAGGTGATCGTCGTGACGATCACCCACGACCACGAGGCCCGCAAGCGCTCCTACGAGCTGCTGGCGACCGAGTTCGCGCTGGAGTCGGGCACGCGCGTCGCCTCGACGAACGCCGCGGCCTGAGCCTGCACCCGGCCTGCGAGCGCATCGGCCGCCATCGACGCCCGCAGGCGACGGGTGGGCCCGGACGACACCGGCCGCGCGGACGGGTCGCGAGCTTCCAGCGCGAGGGTGCGGGAGATCGGCATGCGACCAGTCCACCACGGCGACCGGCGGAACCCGTCGACGAGCAGGAAGATTCTCCTTCCATCGGATCACCGAGCCTGTTCTGAAGGCGTTTCGACTCGACCAGCCGGATCTCGGAGCAACGACCGGCCTGCATGATTCCTCCCCGTGTCCAAGGCGGCCTGCGGAGCCCCGCGTAGGGTGAGGACCGATGCGGATCGGGATTCTCACCGGGGGCGGCGACTGCCCAGGGCTCAATGCGGTGATCCGCGCGGTCGTGCGCAGCGCCTACCTGCACGGCGACGAGATCATCGGCTTCCGCGACGGGTGGGGAGGGGTCGTCGACGGCAACTGCTCCGAGCTGACGATCGACCACGTCGCCGGCATCCTCCCGCGCGGCGGCACCATCCTCGGCACCTCGCGGCGCAGCGCGCTCGAGCACCGCGGGATCGTCGCCGAGCGGTTCACCGAGCATCGCCTCGACGGGCTCATCGCGATCGGCGGCAACGGCACGCTCTACGCCGCCAACGAGTTCGCCCGTGAGCTGCCGATCGTCGGCGTCCCCAAGACCATCGACAACGACCTCTCCGGTACCGACCGCACCTTCGGCTTCGACACCGCCGTCCAGATCGCGACCGAGGCGATCGACCGGCTCCACACGACGGCCGAGAGCCACTACCGCAACCTCATCGTCGAGGTGATGGGCCGCAACGCCGGCTGGATCGCCCTCCACGCCGGGCTCGCCGGTGGCGCCGACGTGATCCTCGTCCCCGAGCGCCCGTTCAGTCTTGACGACGTCGCCGCGCGCGTCCTCAAGCGTCGCAGTCGCGGGCGCGGATTCTCGATCATCGTCGTCGCGGAGGGCGCGATGCCGGCGGACGGTGAGCTCGTGACGAAGGGACGACTCGATCCGCTCGGTCGCCCGCTGCTCGGTGGCATCGGCCACTGGCTCGAGTCACATCTCGAGGAGCGAACGGGAGCCGAGACCCGCGCCGTGGTGCTCGGTCACGTGCAGCGCGGCGGCACCCCAACGGCGTACGACCGCGTGCTCGCCTCCCGCTACGGCCAGAAGGCCCACCTCGCGGTCCGCGACCACCAGTTCGGCACGATGGCCGCGCTCCGCGGTTCGACGATCGAACTCGTCCCGCTCGAGGATGCGACGTCGCACCTCAACGTGATCCCGGACGCCGAACTCGACCTCGCCGAGGCGTTCCTCGGGTAGAACCAGCGGGCTGGTGTCGTTCCGAGGCTGCGCCGCAGGAGGCCTTCCTCGGCTAGCGACCGCTACCGCTTGTGGAACGCGAGCGCGCGCTCGAGGTCGCCGAGCGAGACGCCGTGGCTCTGCAGCACCGGCAGCACGGTCGAGGTGTCCTCGTGGCGCTGGATGCGCACGAGCGCGGCGAGCACCTCGGCGTCGTCCTCGTCGTTCGGATCGAGCGACTCGGCGATGGAGGACTCGTCGACGATCACCCAGAACGCCTCGTCCTCGTAGGCGAGATGCACCTCGACGTCGACCGTCCGCTTGACCAGTTGCGTCTCGGGAAAGTCGCGATGCCAGTCGAACCCGGCTCGGTACTGCTGGACCTCGTCGGCGCTCATGTCGTGCAGTCAAGCACGATCGGCCCGGGCGGTCGTCCCCTCGTCGACGCGGCGGGGTTGCGCGGCGGCTTCCCGTCGTGGCATAGGGTTCGCCCGTGCGCACCGCTCTCTCGATCCTGCTGGCCTCGTCCGCCCTCGCCCTCGCGGCCTGTGGCGACGACGATTCGACGACGTCGGCGGCCGACGCGACGCCCCCGGCGACGACCACCGACTCCACCGCTTCCACGCCGGCGGAGACCACGCCCGCCGAGGACGCCGCCTCCACCGGCGACGCGAAGTGCAAGACGGTCGAGGCGCCGAAGCAGAAGAGCACCGACACGCCCGAGCCCAAGGGCAAGCTCGACGCGTCGAAGAAGAACATCATCACACTGCAGACGTCCTGCGGCAACATCACCATCGAGCTCGCGGCGAAGGAGTACCCGAAGACCGCCAACGCCGTGGCGACGCTCGTGAAGAACGGCTACTGGGACAACACCCAGTTCCACCGGATCATCCCCGGCTTCGTGATCCAGGGCGGCGACCCGACCGGCACCGGCACGGGCGGCCCGTCGTGGAAGGTCGTGGAGGCGCCGAAGTCGACGGAGACCTACCCCGAGGGCACGCTCGCGATGGCAAAGACGGGCAACGACGCCCCCGGCACCACGCAGAGCCAGTTCTTCATCATGGTCGGCAGCGGCCTGGATCCGCAGTACGCGGTTGCCGGCAAGGTGACCTCAGGCATGAACGTCGCGAAGGCGATCGAGGCTCAGGGCGACCCGTCCGGCTCCGGCACGCCGACCGCCGTCGCGACGATCATCAAGGCGACGTTCAAGGCCGAGTAACGGCGCTCCGGCCACCGGCGGGGTGGCTCCGTCGGAGTCCTCGCCGGTCAGCCGACGGGCGTGTGGCCAACCCGCCCATCGGCGGGGCCGACCTCACCAGCCGCGCGTGCCCGGCGCGCCCTTGAACGGGCCGTCGAGCTCGTCGGTGATCCAGCCGCCGTAGAAGTCGCCCGGCTGCGGGCGCACCCGCTCGTCGTCGAGCCAGGCCGCGTCGACGCGCCCCGGGTAGATGGCGACGTGGTCGACGAGCGCGGCGTAGGCCCCGTTCGGTCGCCGATACGACCAGCCCGCGGCGCGTGCGACGCGATCGCCCACGACGAGGTCGTGGTAGCGCGCCATACCCTTCCACTCGCAGAACGAGCTTCCGTTGCCGTCTCGCAGCACGCCGGGCGCGAAGCTCGCGAAGGGCAGGTAGATCGTCGGCGGGTGGCTCGTCTCGAGGATGCGCAGGGCCTCCGAGGTCGACGCGATCACCTCGCCGCCGAGCTCGAGCCGTACCTGCCGTGACTCGGGCTCGAGGCGCGGCGGACGCGGGTAGTCCCAGACGGACTCCCGCGGCCGGGAAGCGTGGGTCCGCGGGAGGTCGCCGTCCAGGCGCTCGCCTGCGGAGTCTCCGTCGCGGTCGGTGCTGCCGACGCTCATGCGTGGTCGACCTCGCTGCGGAGCTTGAGCACCGGCGTCCCGTCCTCCTGCTCGATCTCGAGCGCGGGATCGTCATCCGTTCCGTTGCGCGTGATGCTGCTGCCCTTGATCGTGCGCTCGATGCGATCGTGGTGGGTGGCGACGACCGTGCCTTCCGCGGTCGAGGATCCCCACGTCCATTTCACCTTCGAACCCTTGCGAATCTGCGTGCTCATGCGGGGGATACGCACAATTGCCGCCAGCTGATCGGTCGCGTTCGGGCCACAACTGGTCAACACCTGCGACCCGAACGGCGGCAGGCGCCTAGCATCGGCCTCATGGTGCCCGTCGCCCTGAGTCCCTCGTTCTCCGAGGCCTTCGTCTTCGCGGCCGAGCGCTACGTCGGCAAGGTGCGCGGCAACACGCGCGTGCCGGCGATCGCGCACGCGATGGCCGTGACCGCGCTCGTGCTCGACCTCGGTGGCGACGAGGACGAGGCCACGGCCGCCCTGCTGCACGACATGGTCGAGGACGGCGCCTCCGACGGCCCGGGTCGCGGGGCCGCGGCGCTGGAGGAGATCAAGGAGCGCTGGGGCGACCACGTCGCCGCGCTCGTGGAGGAGCTGACCGATGAGGTGGAGTCGACCGGCGCCTCCTGGCTCGATCGCAAGACCGCGTATCTGGCGACGATGGCCGACTGCTCGCCGTCAGCCCTGCGGATCTCGTTGGCCGACAAGACCGACAACACCCGAACGCTGCTGCGCGGGCTCACGGAGGAGGGCGACGCGCTCTTCGCCCGGCACACGGCCGGCGACCGTGAGACGTTCCTCTGGTACTACGAGTCGCTCGTGGCGCAGTTCCAGGCGCGGCAGGACGACCTCGGTGCCGGGGCCGGGCCGATGCTGCTCGAGCTCGCCCGTGTGGTCGACCTGTTGCGCATCCGCAGCAGCTGACCGTCTCCACCGGCTAGGTTCTCCGGCATGAGCGTTGTCGCCGACCTGTCCATCAACGAGTCCGAGTTCG
>JAURVW010000995.1 GCA_030655275.1 Solirubrobacteraceae bacterium | reverse complement strand
ACTACATCTCGTTCGACAACGAGGCCGTCGGCAAGCTCCAGGGCGAGTCGCTCGTGGACCAGCTCGGCGGCGCCGAGGGTGCCAAGGACAAGCAGATCGTGATGATCAACGGCTCCCCGACCGACGGCAACGCGGCGCTCTTCAAGAAGGGCGCGCACTCGGTGCTCGACACCTCCGGCGTGAAGATCGGCAAGGAGTACGACACGCCGGACTGGTCGCCGGACAAGGCCCAGACCGAGATGGACCAGGCCATCACGGCCCTCGGCAAGGACAAGATCGACGGCGTCTACGCCGCCAACGACGGCACCGCCGGTGGCGCCGTGGCCGCGATGAAGTCGGCCGGCCTCGACCCGACCAAGATCCCGTCGACCGGCCAGGACGCCGAGCTCGCCGGCCTGCAGCGCGTGCTCATCGGTGAGCAGGGCATGACCGTCTACAAGGCGATCAAGCCCGAGGCCGAGAAGGCCGCTCAGCTCGCCGTCGCGCTCGTGCGCGGTGAGGGTGCTCCCGACGGTCTCGTCAACGACAAGACCAACAACGAGACGGCCGACATCCCGTCGATCATCCTCGACCCGGTCGCCGTCACGAAGGACAACCTCAAGGACACCGTCATCGCCGACGGCTTCATCGAGGCCTCCGACCTGTGCACCGGCGAGTACGCCGAGGCATGCAAGGCGGCCGGCATCTCGTGAGCCCCTCGGCTGCTGTCACCCCGTCCGGCGCCTCGGCGCCGGGCGCGGGTGCCGCGCCGCTCCTGAAGCTGCGCGGAATCTCCAAGACCTTCGGTGCCGTCCGCGCACTCGACAACGTCGATCTCGACGTCTTCCCCGGTGAGGTCGTCGCTCTCGTGGGCGACAACGGCGCCGGCAAGTCGACGCTGATCAAGACGATCTCGGGGGCCGGTCCCGCGACCGGTGGCACCATCACCTTCGACGGTCGCGACGTGACCGTCCGCTCGCCGACGGACTCCAAGGCACTCGGCATCGCCGCCGTGTACCAGGACCTCGCGCTCTGCGACAACCTCGACGTCGTCGAGAACCTCTTCCTCGGTCGTGAGGAGCGGGGCCACAACTTCCCCTTCTCGCGCCTGCGTGAGGTCGAGATGGAGCAGCAGGCGATCGGCCTGCTCTCCGAGCTCCAGGTGAAGACGCTCGCGTCGGTGCGGACGGAGGTCGGCATGCTCTCGGGCGGCCAGCGTCAGTCCGTCGCCATCGCGCGCTCGCTCCTCGGCAACCCGCGCATCGTGATCCTCGACGAGCCGACCGCGGCCCTGGGCGTCGCCCAGACCGCCCAGGTGCTTGCCCTCGTCTCGCGCCTGAAGGAGCGCGGGCTCGGGGTGATCCTGATCTCGCACAACCTCTCCGACGTGTTCGAGGTCGCCGACCGCATCGTCGTGCTGCGGCTCGGTCGCAACGGTGGGGAGTACCCCGCCACGAGCGACCAGCGCCAGGCCGTCGTCGCGGCGATCACCGGCGTCGGGATGGACTCCCCGCAGGCGGCCGCGGCCGCCGAGGTGGCCCCGCCCAGCGCGGTCGCCGCCGTGCAGGACCCGCTCGCGAAGCCGGACCCGCTCACCAAGAAGGACCTCTCATGAGCACCGACCTCAAGAAGGCTCCCGCGAAGGCGGGCACGCCGGGCAAGGCGCCCACGAACGTCGCCGAGCGCGACGCCGTCGATCTCACCGGCAACCCGGTCCTGCGCATGCTGCGCAAGCTGGCCGCCGGCGAGCTCGGCTCGGTACGGGTGCTCATCGTGCTCGCGCTGATCTGGCTGATCTTCGGCGTCTCGAACGAGAACTTCCTCACCTCGGGCAACCTCACGAACCTCACGCTGCAGATCGCCGCCGTCGGCACGATCTCCGTCGGCGTGGTGCTCGTGCTGCTGCTCGGCGAGATCGACCTGTCGGTCGGTGCGGTGAGTGGTCTGGCTGCGGCGGTCGTCGCGGTCCTCTCGGTCAAACACGGGTGGAACGCCTACGCGGCCATGGCCGCCGGCCTCGCCGTCGGTGCCGCGATCGGCCTGTTCCAGGGCACGGTCTCGACCCGCCTCGCGATCCCCACGTTCGTGGTGACGCTCGCCGGGTTGCTCTCGTGGCAGGGCGCGCAGCTCGCGGTGCTGGGCGACACCGGCACCGTGAACATCTCCGACAACGCCATCCTCAACCTCGCGGGCGTGTTCCTCGCGGACTGGCTCGGCTGGCTGGTCGCCGTCGTCGTGGTCGGCGCCCTGGTGGCGGCCGAGCTCGGGCATCGCGCCAAGCGCGGGGCCGCGGGCCTCGTGCAGGCGCCGGTCGTGAGCTCGGTCCTGCGCCTCGTCGGTGCGGCGGTGGCGCTGTTCGGCGGCGTGCTGATCGTCAACTCCGACCGCGGTGTGCCGCTCGCCTTCGTGATCCTCGTGGTGATCGTGGCGAACGTGCACATCCTCCTCACGCGCACGAAGTTCGGCCGGCACGTGTTCGCCGTCGGTGGCAACGCCGAGGCGGCGCGCCGCGCCGGCATCCCGGTCGCCCGGGTGCGGACGATCGTGTTCATGCTGGCCTCCACGCTGGCGGCGTTCGGCGGCATCCTCGCCGCCTCGCGACTCTTCGCCGTGAACCAGAGCTCCGGCGGCAGCGACCTGCTGCTGCTGGCGATCGCCGGCCCGGTCATCGCCGGGACCAGCCTCTTCGGCGGCCGCGGCTCGGTCTGGGGTGCGCTGCTCGGCGCGCTCGTGATCGGGTCGATCTCCAACGGCATGGATCTCCTGGCCTTCACCTCATCGGTGAAGTTCATGGTCACCGGTGCGGTGCTCCTGGGTGCCGTCGCGCTCGACGCGGCGACCACCCGCAACCGCACGACCATACGAACGTGAGCATCGCGCGGCCGGCCTTTCTCCGGGGCCCGCCGCGCTCACGACCCGGGGCCGACCACGTAGATCGGTCGGCCCCGAGCCACGACGCCAGGGGGCGGCCGACGGGACTCGGTCGCCCCCTCCGTCGTTCTGGTTGACGCGTCGACGCGCCAACGCGATACTGCGCAGGTCTGTGACGGTGATCTCGTGACGGCGTGCTCCCCCGGGCGCCGAGTGCACTCCACGGGTGTCGTCCAACCCTGTGTCCCATCCCGAAAGGCCTTCGTCATGAAGACCTCCCGATCCACCCTTTCCTCGCCCACGATGCGGCGTGGCCTGATGCTGGCCGGCGTCGTCCTCGCGGCCGGTCTCACCGCGCCGGTGGCAGCGCAGGCCGCGTCGTTCCAGAAGACCCTCGAGTACTCGTGCGTCGATTACCGCTTCGGGCAGAACGACGTCACGCTCACGGTCGAGGGGGAATCGATCGACACCGTTCCCACGCGCGTGGGGATCAGCCCGTTCCGCTTCACCTTCCGGCTCGACGGCGGCGGCGACGGCGTCATCCAGCAGCAGGCCGGCACCATCGAGAGTCGTCTGGCGCTCGGCGTCCTCTTCGACATGCCCGGGAGCCAGCCCTCGCTGCCGATCTCCGTCGCGCTGTCAGGACCCCGCGCCAACTACAACGTCAAGGGTCCTTTCAGCATCGCGGGCGAGGTCACGACCCCGCCGATCCAGGTCGCGAGCGCGGGCAGGGTCAGCGTCACGGCCACGGGACTCGGCGGGAGCTGGATCCTCCGCGACCCCACCGGTGCGTTCGTCGACGTGAACGACCCGACGCCGTACCCGGGCGCGGGCGAGATCCCCGGTGAGCTTCGTACGAGCTGCACGCCGAAGCCAGGCTCCGAGAACGTCGAGCTCGCGTCCTACATCGCCTACGACGAGCTGCCGCAGCCGACGTCGTCGCCGGTCCCCGAGCCGACGGCAACGCCGGTCCCGACGCCCACGCCGACGCCGAAGCCCGAGACCGTCGTGGACTACCCGTTCGACCTGAAGGGGTCGGCGTCGCTCAAGACGTTGACGAAGGGCACGCTCCCGCTGAGCGGTTCGATCGCCGCGAAGTTGCGTCTGCCGTCGCAGGAGTTCTCGGCGAACCTCGCGCTCGATCCGACGTCGGGCAAGCTCACGACGCTTGGGTTCCTGCCGGTCGATGCGAAGGTGAACCTGGTCTCGACGGAGCCGGTTTCCGGTTCGCTGAAGGGCGGCGTGTTGCTCGCGAACGCGAAGGTTCGGATCAAGTTGCCGTCGGTCAAGACGCTCGGGATCGAGCTCGCCGGTGGTGCGAACTGTCAGGCGAAGCAGATCTCGTCGATCGCGCTGCGTAGCACGCAGGAGGAGTTCCTGCCGACCGAGGGTGGCCCGATCGCTGGCACGTTCTCGATCAGCGATCTGACGGGTTGTGGCTTCCTCAACAACCTCGTCTCGCCGCTCACGGCCGGCGGCGGGAACGCGATCGCGCTGAACCTGATCAACCCGTAAGCGTCGGCGTGCCACTTCGGTGGCGCGTTGCAACGCAGGGGACGGGTGGCACATCGCCCGTCCCCGCTCGGCTTCGGAGGTTGATGGGGCGGACGCGTTGACCGCTCGGGGGTTCGAAGCGATACTGCGCGTGTCTGTGACGGCGATCTCGTTGCGGCGCGTTTCCCCCGAGCGCTGAGCATTGCCGGTACGGACGCGTCCACCTCCTTGTCCCAGCACGAAAGGCCCTCCGCATGAGGACCTCCGGATCCACCTCCGTGTCGCCGCTGCCGTCGATGGCGAAGCTTCGCCGCGGCACCGTCGCGCTCACCGGCGCCGTCCTGCTCGCCTCCTGCTTCGCGGCCACCGAGGCCCAGGCCGTGCAGAAGACGCTCGACTACACCTGCGTGTACCCGTTCGTCGACGAGCAGCCGCTCCAGGTCGACGTCACGACGAACCTTCCCGTCACGACCTATCTGGATTCGTCGATTCCGCCGACCGCGTTCAACCTCGCTGCCACGGCCAAGGGCGACACGCTCGTGGTGCTGGAAGCCGTCGGCGCGAAGCAGCTCGAAGGCAGGACCAGGGCCGACCTTCTCTATGAAGCTCGCTATGAAGCTGGCGATCGGACCTTTGGACTCAAGCTGCCACTGACCATTCCGCGTCAGGCCATCGTCGGCGACGCAGCTCGACAGTTCGGGCTGGCCGCCGAGGGCGAATTGCCGGAGATCGCGCTTCTCGACCCGGGTTCGGTGAACCTCCTCGTCGGCGGCCTGCACCTCACGCTCAGGGCGTACACGAAGACGGGCAGGGTCGCGATCATCAGGCAGGAGGCGACCAAGGTCCCTCAGACCGGCGACGACGATCCAGAGACGTTCGAGGTCTCCTGCGCGCTCACCTCTGGTGCACAGCGCGAGCTCCTCCAGATGGTGAAGATCTGTGACTACGACGGACAACCCTGTGTCCCCGACCCCACCCCCGTCCTCACGCCGACACCGGCCCCTACGCCGACGCCATCGCCGGACCCGAACGCCACTCCGACGCCGCTGCCGACGCCGACGCCGACGCCGGTCGTCACGCCGCTCCCGGCCGATACCAAGACGCTCGACTACACCTGCACCTACCCGTTCGTCGACGAGCAGCCGCTCGAGGTCGTCATCGACGCGAAGATCCCGGGCAGCGTGGTGGAGGATTCCCCGACGGGTCCCTTCTCCGTCTCCGCGGTCGCGACGGCCAAGGGCGATACGGCCACTGCGCTCGAAACGATCGGGGCGAAGGAACTCGAGGGCCTCACCAAGGCCTCTGCTCGCGTCGAGGCGACAGGGCAGGACCAGGACCTCCAGGTGCCGCTCACGATTCCGCGTCAGGCCGCGGTGCTCGACCAGAACCGCCACTTCAAGCTGAGCGTGGCCGGTGAGACACCGTCGGTCGAGTTCGAGAACAACGGGCCGGCGCGCGTCCTCGTCGGTGGTCTCCAGCTCACGTTGAAGGCCTACACGAAGGCCGGCAAGACGATCGTCCTCAAGCCGGAATCGACGAAGGTCCCGCAGACGGACACCGATCCCGAGACGTTCGAGGTCACCTGTTCGTTGGGTGGCGCCGAGTACGCCGTGCTGAAGGACATCACCGTCGCCGCCATCGGCACCCCGGAACCCGAGCCGGTCGGGACGCCGAAGCCGACCCCGACGCTCACCCCGACCCCGACGCTGACCCCCTTCCCGGTCGGCACGCCGACGCCTGTCAGGACCCCGACCCCGGTCCCGAGCCCGGTCGGCACGACGCCGACTCCGACGCCTACGCTCTCGCCGACCCCGGTCGGCACGCCGACGCCCGTCGCGACTCCGACTCCGACCCCAACCCCGGTCGGCACGACGCCGAAGCCGACGCCCACGCTGTCGCCGACGCCGACCGGTCTGCCGACGCCGAAGCCGACGCCCGCGCCGACGCCGACGCCGATGGCCATCGGTACGCCGGTGCCGATCGACTACCCGTTCGACCTGAAGGGTTCGGCGACGCTCAAGACGCTCACGAAGGGCACGCTGCCACTCACGGGCACGATCAACACGAAGCTCACGCTGCCGTCACAGACGTTCACGGGTGCGTTGGCGCTCAACCCGACGTCGGGCAAGCTCACGACGCTCGGGTTCCTCCCCGTCGATGCGAAGGTGAACCTCGTTGCGACGGAGCCGGTGACGGGTTCGCTGAGGGGTGGAGTCCTCCTCGCCAACGCGAAGGTGCGGATCAAGCTGCCGTCGGTCAAGACGCTCGGGATCGAGCTCGCCGGTGGCGCGAACTGCCAGGCCAAGCAGATCTCCTCGATCAACCTGCGCAGCACGCAGGAAGAGTTCCTGCCGACCGAGGGCGGCCCGATCGCCGGCACCTTCTCGATCAGCGACCTGACGGGCTGCGGGTTCCTCAACAACCTCGTCTCACCGCTGACCGCCGGGTCCGGCAACGCGATCGCACTGAACCTGATCAACCCCTAGGCGATGGCGGCGGGCCCCGGTGTGGACCGGGATCCCGCCGCGTCGTCGACCGTCCCCGTCCTCTCCGTTGAAACGACCTCCCTTGTCCTCCACAGAAACTTTCCAGCCCTCCCGTCGCCGTCGGGCGCTCGTCGTCGCCGGCGCCGCGTTGCTCACGTCCGGCTTCGTCGCCTCCGAGGCGCAGGCCCTCACCAAGACGCTGACCTACCGCTGCGTGTATCCCTACGTCGGCGAGCAGCCGCTGAGGGCCGACCTGACCGCCGAAGCGACGAACCCGTCGAGCGGGACGCCCGGCTCGTCGCGCTGGTCGATCGAGGGCGACCTCCTCGCCCAAGGCGACTCGGCCACCGCGTTCCAGACGGTGGGAGCCAAGAGCCTCGAGGGTTTCGCGCGTTTGGGGCTCAGGTTCCAGTCGCCGAGCCAGAACGTCGCGTTCAAGGAGCAACTGGCGATCCCGCGCCAGGACATCGTGATCGATCCCATCGATCGCACCGTCCCGCTCCGCATCGAGGGTCAGACGCCCGAGATCGCCTTCCAAGAACCCTCCGGCCCGTCGCAGATCCTCGCGGGTGCGCTCGACCTCTCCTACCGGGCCTACACCAAGTCCGGCGAACTGATTCCTGCGCTGCCGGACCCCGGGAACATCCCCGTCGAGCCGGAGGACCCGTCGCTGTTCGTCGTGCCCTGCTCGCTCGACCCGGCAACGCAGGATTCGAATCTGCTGCCGGTGACCACCGTGCCGGTGACGCCGACGCCGACGCCGGTCGTGACGCCGACGCCGACGCCGGTCGTGACGCCGACGCCCACGCCGGTCGTGACGCCGACGCCGACGCCGTCTCCCACGCCGATCGTGGATCCGACGCCGACGCCGGTCGTGACGCCGAAGCCTGAGACGGTCGTCGATTATCCGTTCGATCTGAAGGGTTCGGCGACGCTCAAGACGTTGACGAAGGGCACGCTTCCGTTGAGCGGTTCGATTGCGGCGAAGTTGCGACTCCCGTCGCAGGAGTTCTCGGCGAACCTCGTGCTGAATCCGACGTCGGGCAAGCTCACGACGCTCGGGTTCTTGCCGGTCGATGCGAAGGTCAACCTGGTCTCGACGGAGCCGGTTTCCGGTTCGCTGAAGGGCGGCGTGTTGCTCGCGAACGCGAAGGTTCGGATCAAACTGCCGTCGGTGAAGACGCTGGGGATCGAGCTTGCCGGTGGTGCGAACTGTCAGGCGAAGCAGATCTCGTCGATCAACCTGCGCAGCACGCAGGAGGAGTTCCTGCCGACCGAGGGTGGCCCGATCGCGGGCACGTTCTCGATCAGTGATCTGACGGGTTGTGGGTTCCTCAACAACCTCGTCTCGCCGCT
>JAURVW010000951.1 GCA_030655275.1 Solirubrobacteraceae bacterium | reverse complement strand
CGGCGAGGTTCTGGCCTTGAACCAGGTGCTGCCGTGGTGGAACTTCCGCAAGCCGAAAACGCCGACCAAGCGCACACCGACATCCTGAAGCGCCGCTTGCGGAGTCGTCCTACTCGGGGGCGTGCAGAATCGACCGACACTTTCGCTGTCATGAAACGTTTTCCAGGAGATTCCATGAATGCAGTCAGCCCGCCCCGCCGCGCTCTCGCCGGTGCCTTCGTTCTGCCCGCCGCGCTCGCGCTCGTGACCGCGCTCGCCGCGTGTTCGATGCCCGGCAGCACGTCGACCAGCGACCCGCGCGCGATGGCACCGCTGCAGGCCAAGAGCGGCAGCGCGGTCGCGGGCACGATCTGGTTCACGCAGCAGGCCGACGGCGTGCGCGTTGTCGCACGCGTCAGCGGCCTGACGGCGAACCGCGAGCACGGCTTCCATGTCCACGAGACCGGCGACTGCTCCGCGCCCGACGGCATGAGCGCTGGTGGTCACTTCAACCCGACCGCGCAACCGCATGGCCCGCAAGGCGCGCCGCACCACGGCGGCGACATGCCTTCGCTGAAGGCCGATGCGATGGGCAACGCCGAAGCCACTTTCACGCTCGACGGCGTGGCGGTCGGCACCGGCCCGACCGGGTTGATCGGCAAGGGCGTGATCGTCCACGCGCAGCCGGACGACTACAAGACCCAGCCGACCGGCAACGCCGGCGGCCGCATCGCCTGCGGCGTGATCGTCGCGGCACCGGGCAGCGAGATTCCGGCCAAGCCGTGAGCCGAAACGGGACGGGCGCGATCTTCGTGCGCTCGCTTTCATCCCGCAATTCATCCGCGCCTCGCGCGGTTCGGTGGGCGCGCAGATGATCCTCGCGCCCGGCAACTGCAGGTGAGGGCGCACGATGTTCTCGCACGTCTTCGTCAGCGTCGGTGATTTCGACCGCGCGCTCGCGTTCTACACGCCGCTGATGGCGAGCCTCGGCCTCGAACGGCGCTTCTTCGACCCGGCGCGCCCGTGGGCCGGCTGGCACAGCGCCGTCTGCCACCCGCACGACGGCCAGCCGCACGACCCCGGCAACGGCCAGATGCCGGCGTTCACCGCATCGAGCCGCGAGGTCGTGCGTCAGGCGCACGCGGCCGGTCTCGCCCATGGCGGCACCTGCGAAGGTCCCCCCGGGCTGCGCCCGCAGTACCACGCGAACTACTACGGCGCCTACCTGCGCGACCCCGACGGCAACAAGCTCGGCATCGCGTGCCACGCGGCCGAACCCTGACCTCGATTCGTCTTCACATCGCTCCCGCGAGCGGCAGGTTCAGCAGCAGGTTCTGCGGCTTGAGCTTCAGCGTGCCGTCGGCCGTCATCGCGAGGCCCAGGTAGACCGGCTTGCCGGCGACATCGGCGCGCATCTCGGCGGGGTTGGCGAAGGTCAGGCGGAACAGGCTGATCAGGCGCCGCATGCGCTCCTCGTCGACGACGCGGTCTTCGTACAGCTCGTTGAGCAGCGCCATCGATTCGACATCGAGCCCGACGTGCCAGCGCCAGGCCGCGTC
>JAURVW010000949.1 GCA_030655275.1 Solirubrobacteraceae bacterium | reverse complement strand
CAGGCTGCGCAGTCGCAGGACGCCGGTCGTGGTGCCCTCCATGCCGCCGACGACCCCGTCGGCGCCGTCGCCGGCGTGCAGCACACGGGCGAGGTCGGCGCCGTCGTCGATCACGATGCGGGGCCGCTGCTCGGCGACGGCCTGCAGGGCGGCCTCGTGGGCGGCCGGAGAGCCGGCCGCGCCATGCACCGTGATCGCGGCCTCGGCACCCAGGGCCGCGGCGACCTCGGCGTGGACGGACAGCGGATTCGACGGAACGAGATCGACGATCGCTCCGCCTCGGGCCAGGGCACGCACGAGCGCTCCCGTCTCGGCCGTCACGTGGAGACACACCCCCACGCGTTCGCCATCGAGCCGTCGGGCACGCTCGAGGCGGTCGGCCACGCGTCGCAGCACCGGCATCTGCCGCTCGGCCCAGGCGATCGCCTCGCGGCCGGCGACCGACGGCCCCCGACCGGTGGTGGTGCGTGCCACGCCTACTCGCCGTCGGCGGCCGGGGTGACCGGCGCCCCGAGGTCGGTGCGCGGCACCGGGTAGCCGGTGAGCACTCCGGCGGCCGTCACGAAGGCCTCGATCGGGTATTCCGGATCGTTGAGACGCTGCATCCCCACACCGATCGCGAGCGCCGAGACGGAGGCCGCGAGCAGGTCGATGTCGAGCAGGAAGTTCTCGGGATGCTCGAGACCGCGGAGCATCATGCCGACGGAGGCTCGCACGTTGCGACTCTTGTGGCGCATCGTGTCCCTGAGGTCGGGATCGTCCATCGCCGCGAAGTTCAGCTCGGCGCGCAGCCGGATCGTGGCGGTGTCCTGCAGGAGGGTCTCGCCCCACGTGGTGAGGAGCTTCGCGCGCTCGGCGGGATCGGCGACGCCGGCGAAGGCCTCCGCCAGAAGCTCGACGTTCTCGCGCTCGATCTCCTCGACGACGGCAAAGGCCAGCTCGGCCTTGCTGGAGAAGTTCGAGTAGACGGCACCCTTCGTGAACCCGGCCGCCTCGACGACTGCCGACAACGTGGTGCGGTGGTAGCCACGGTCGAGAAAGAGGCCGCGGGCCGCGCCGATGACGTGGAGGCGCGTCTCCGCCTGCCGTTCGCGCCGGGTCTTGCGGGCTTCTGGCGGGGGACTTCCAGTCACTGCTGGACAGATTACCGACGTTTGGCGACGGCACTCCCTCCGATACCGCAGGTATCGGACGAATGGCCGATGGCCCGGCAAACGAAGTACTCCGTGTTCTTGCTCACCCTGGGGGTAACGGCGGGTCCTCGATGCGTCATCCTTGAAAATGAAGCGGGTTCGCCCTCGGCGCCCCCGACCTCCCCGAACGGCCTCCACTGCCGTCCAAACGTCCATCTTCCCCCGGCCCAGCTGCCACAATCTTCCTGAATGTTCCCGGGCCCCAGAACAGGCCCGACCCAACTTGTTCGCCCCGTCGTGGGCTCCCGTCCTCGTGACCGGTGACCGACGGATGCGAGCGCCAAGCTGACAGGCCGCACGCCTGTCGGGACCAGCGCGCGTCGGGACAGCGCGCGCCGGTTGTCGGCCCGGACGCTCTGCGTCCGGGCCGGCAATTCTTCGTGGTCGTCTCGTCGCTGCCCCCTCTCTCCCGCGTCCGTCGCTGACCGCCGGGGATGGTCCTGCCCGAGAGGTCGTTCCGTACGTTCGGAAGGTGCCCCGTGTCCGACGCAGCGATCCCGCCAGCCCCGGCTGGAGCCTGAAGCGTCGCGGCAAGGGCTTCGAACTCTTCGACGCCCGTGGGCGCAAGCTCACCGGCGAGGCCGCCCACGACCGCGTGCGGTCGCTCGTGATCCCGCCGGCATGGAGCGACGTGTGGATCTGCCCGTCGCCGACGGGCCACATCCAGGCGACGGGCGTCGACGGCGCCGGTCGTCGCCAGTACCTCTACCACGAGGGTTGGACCGCCAGCCGTAGCCGCGCGAAGTTTCGTCGGATGTCGGATTTCGCCGTGCAACTCGGTCCGCTGCGCGAGGCCGTCGAACGCGATCTCGACCACTCCCGGCTGCACCGCCCCACCGTGCTCGCCGGCCTCGTGCGGCTGCTCGACATCGGCTTCTTCCGGGTGGGCAGCGAGCGCTACGCCTCCGAGAACCGCACGTTCGGGCTCACGACCCTCCTGCGTGAGCATGCAACCGTCCGCCGCGACGGCACGATCGTGTTCGACTACACCGCCAAGCACGGCAAGCGCCGCGTGCAGCGCGCGACCGACGAGGACATCGGCGAGCTCGTGAACCGGCTCAAGCGCCGCCGCAGTGATCCCGACCCGCGGCTCTTCTCCAGCCAGGACGAGGACGTCTGGCGGGCGATCCGTGCTGCCGACCTCAACGCGTATCTGCAGAACGCCACCGGCACCGACATCACCGCCAAGGACTTCCGCACCTGGAACGGGACGGTCCTGGCCGCGGCACTGCTCGCGACCGTCGACCCGCCGACCTCCAAGACCGGGCGGCAGCGCGCGACCGCCGAGATGGTGCGTCACGTGGCCGGACTGCTCGGCAACACGCCGGCCGTCGCGCGTTCCTCCTACATCGATCCGCGCGTGGTCGACCGGTGGGCCAGGGGCGAGACCATTCCTCTCCAAGCCGGCGACGTGGCTCCCGACCCGGACGCCTGGAGTGCCGACGAACGCCGCGAGATCGAGCTCGCCGTCGTCGATCTGCTCGACCTCGGCGGCGCCGCGACCGCCGGCGCGAAGAAGGCACCGGGCAACGACTGAATGGCCGCCGCTCGCATCTACACCGCTCCAGCAGATCCGGCGACGGAGGGGTTCGCCGACCTCGTCCTCGCCGGCGGCGGGATGAAGGGCGTCGCCTACGTCGGAGTGCTCGAGGCGCTCCACCGCCGCGGCTACCGCACCCATCCTCGCGTCGCCGGAACCTCGGTCGGCGCCCTCGTGGGCTCCGTGATCGCGACGGGCGCGAGCCCCGAGCGGGTGCGCGAACTGATGCTGGCGATGCCGTTCGCCCTCATGAAGGATCGGGGTGGCGACCGGCTGCCGATCGCCGGCGCGATCAAGTCGCTGTGGCTCGACGGCGGGCGCTACGTGACCGACGCCCTCCTGGACTGGATCGACGACAACGTGCCCGAGCTACACGGCCTCACGTTCGGCGAGCTGCGGCGGACTCGCGCCGACGAGATGGCCGCGCGCGGCGTGGACTGGAACCCGGCCCTGGACCCGCTCGTGATCCTCGCCACCGACGTGACCCGAGGCGAGCTCGTCCGGTTCCCGGCCGACTTCGCCCGCTATGCGGGCACCAGCGGCGCCGCCCGCGATCCCGACGATGCCCTCGTGCTCGACGCCGTACGCGCCTCGATCTCCGTGCCGCTCTACTTCGAGCCCACCCGCATCGGTGCCTCCGAGTTCGTCGACGGCGGCGTGCTCGCGAACTACGCCGTCGACGCGTTCGACCGACCGGACGCGCCGCTGCAGCCGCGCTGGCCCACCTTCGGGTTCACGCTCACCGCCCACGACGACGCCCACCAGCTCGGCGACGAACTGTTCGATGCGATCTCGCCGCTGCCGGTCGGACCGCTCCTGGCGCACGGCGGACGCGTCGCGAGTGCCCTCATCGGCACCCTCATCGCCGGCCAGGACCGCGAGAACGCGCGCCGCTGGTGGATGGCGCACCGTACCGTCGAGATCGACACCTCCGGCACCGGGATCGTCGAGTTCGATCTCTCCGACGAGCGTCGGGAGGCGGTCGTCGAGCGAGGACGCGCCGCGACGGCGGCCTTTCTCGACGGCCCCTGGCAGGACGGCGCGGACCGCGCCGGCTGGGGCTTCGACGGCCGGGCGCGCTACAAGCTGCCCGCCGCCCGTTAGTGGCGGCGTCCGACCGGGCCGAGCCCGACCTTCTGCATCGCGCCCATGACGAGATCGGTGCCGCGTGAGGAGAAGGCGTCGCCGATGTGGCCAAGCGTGACGATCGCCGGCTCCACGCGCGAGCTGCGCAGGACCGCCGCCTCGGCGATCAGGCCCGCCGCCTCGTGTGCACTGAGCGACGGCATCCCACGGTAGGCCTCGAGGGCGGGCGTGATCATCGGCGTGCGCACGAGTGGCAGGTGCACCGAACTCAGCGCGATGCCGGTCCCGAGCATCTCGGCCGCGGTGCCTCGCGTGAAGGCGTCGAGCGCGGCCTTGGACGCCGTGTAGGCGACGTACTGCGGCGATGGGAGCTGGGTGGCCCAGGTCGAGATGTTGATGATCTGCCCGCGGTCCTGCGCGATCATCGCCGGCAGCAGTCCGAGGCTGAGCGCCACCGGGCCGTAGTAGTTGAGCGCCATGGTGCGCTCGAAGTCGTGGAAGCGGTCGAGCGAGTCGACGATCGAGCGGCGGATCGAGCGGCCCGCATTGTTGACGAGGATGTCGACGGTGCCCTGCTCCGCGAGGACCTTCGCGGTCAGGGCCTCGATGGCCTCGCGGTCGGACAGGTCGCACGGATAGGCGGTCGCCTCGCCGCCCGTCTCGGTGATCCCGCCGACGACGCGCGCGAGTTCCTCCTCGCGGCGCGCGACGAGGACGACCCGGGCGCCGGCATGCGCGAAGCGGTTGGCGGTCGCCTCACCGATGCCGGACGACGCCCCGGTGATCACGACCGTGCGGCCGCCGACGGCGTCGCGGAGGCGGTCGGCGCCGAACATGCGCCGCACGGCACGCCCCGGGCCGATCAACGGGTGCTTGAGGCCCTGCCGGACGGCATCGTCGGCGAGGTCGAGCGCGGCGCCCCTCAGGCGGTCGCCCGGGCCGCGGGGGCTCGGGAGGGCGGACGACTCAGGCTGCGAAACGCTCGGCACGCGCCCTAGGCTACTCCCCCGTAGCAACGGGCGCGGGATCGACGGACGAGCGTTGCCGGCGGCGATGGCGGACGACCACGACGGCGAGCAGCGCGACTCCGACGACGCCCGTGATGCCGTTCAGCATCCAGCCCATGAGGGCGTCGCGGCCGATGGGATCGTCGGCGTTCGCGCCGACCGTCGAATAGGCAAGGGCTCGCGGCCCGCCGGCGATGAGGTGCCCGATCGCGACGGAGCCCGCCGAGATGCCGGCGATCCCGAACGAGTGGTTGGCGATCGCGTCCGGCAGCGCCGGGGAGAGCCGGGCGAGGATCACCGCGAGCACGCCGTTGCGTTCGGCGACGGCGGCGAGGGCACGCACCTTCTCCGGGGCGACCTCGCCGAAGGCCTCGTGCCCGACCCGTTTGGAGAGCGCCCGGCTCAGCAGCGCCCCGCAGGTGCCCGCGGCAAGTGAGCACAGCGCGCCCTGCCAGGAGCCGAAGAGCAGGCCGGCAACGGCCGCGAGCGCCGCCCCGGGCACGAAGAAGGTGCCGAGGACCGCGGAGACGGGGATGTAGACGAGTGGCGCAAAGGCGCCGAACGGTTCGATCCAGCCGCGGATCCGCTCAGGCCCGAGCACGCCGCCGACGATGAAGACGGCACCGAGCGACGCGAACGACACGACGAGCGCCCCGAGGCGCAGCGCGCCGCGCCTGCGCCGGGCGCGGCTGGCTCGGACGGCTGCGGTCGCGACCGGTTGATCGCCCGAGTGCATCACCACCCCATCATGCCTACGTACACTGCATCGGTCCCCCGCCGCGCCGAACTCCTCTTCGGCGCCGCCCCTCTCCGGGGACGCTGACCAGCTCCCATGTTCGAACGGCTCATCCGCCTCGCGCTCGGCCGCTCGCGCGCCGTGCTGATCGGAGCCTTCGTGTTCTTCCTGCTCGGGGGCGCGTACGGCGGCGGACTGGCCGCGAAGCTCGCGCCGTCCGACCCGTTCGTCGCCCCGGCCTCACCGTCGGCGAAGGCCAACGAGCTGTTCGAGAACGTCGCGGGGTTCCGGGCGGCGCCGGGCGTGCTCCTGCTGCTCAAGACGAAGGACGGCGTGCGGACGCAGGAGGGGATGCGGCTCGTCCGCAAGATCTCCCGGCGCGCCGGCCGGGACAAGGCCGTGCGGCGCGTCGCCGACGTGCGCGACGGCGACGAGGCCTACGAGAAGGCGAAGAAGAAGGGCCGCGAGGACGAGGTCGGATCGTTCGTCTCCAAGGACGGCAAGATGACCTACGTCGCGGTCTTCGTCGCGCCCGGCGAGGACGAGAACGCGGTCGCGGACCGTCTGGCCCAGTCCTTCGCGCCCGAGATCGCGAGCGGGCAGGTGATGATCGGCGGCGCCGGCCCGGCCGGGTTCGCGATCGCCGAGCAGGTGGTCACGGACCTCGCCGCCGCCGAGCAGATCGCGTTCCCGATCCTCTTCGTGATGATGCTGTTCGTGTTCCGCGGGCTCGTCGCGGCCCTGCTGCCGATGTTCGTCGGCATCCTCACGATCTTCGGCACCCTCAGCCTGCTGCGGCTGGTCAACGAGGCAATCCCGCTCAGCGTGTACGCCCTCAACCTGACGGTCGGTCTGGGGCTCGGTCTCGCGATCGACTACTCGCTGTTCGTCGTCTCCCGATATCGGGAGGAGCTCTCGAAGGGACTCACGCCACGCGTGGCGATCTCCCAGACGATCCACACCGCCGGGCGCACCGTCTTCTTCTCGTCGCTCACGGTCGCCGCGGCGCTCGTGTCGCTCGGCGTGTTCCCGCAGCAATTCCTCTACTCGATGGCGATCGCCGGCTGCATCACCGCCCTGATGGCGTCGTCGATCTCGCTCATCGCGCTGCCCGCGCTCCTCCTCGCGCTCGGGCACAAGGTCAACGCCCTCGCGCCGAAGCGCTGGCAGCACGCGGAGCAGAAGGATGGCAGCGGCGTTTGGTACCACCTCTCGCACTGGGTCATGAAGCACGCGCTGCTGGTCACGCTGGTCACGTCGACGTCGTTGCTCATCGTCGGCTCGCCGTTCCTGCGGATCAACTTCACGGGCCTCGACGCGCGCGTCGTACCGGATGGCCTTCCGTCGAAGACGATCGACACCGCCCTGCGGACGGACTTCGCCTCCGCGGCGTCGGAGCCGATCTCGGTCGTCCTGAGCCCGCTCCCCGCGACGGAGACGAAGGCCGTCGACGCCTACGTCGCACGCATCAAGAAGCTCCCGAACATCAAGAGCATCGGTGAGCCCCTCTCGATCCCGCCCGCGCAGACCTGGCAGTTCGACGTCAACCCGATCGCCGCCTCCCTCGATCCGCAGACGCTCAAACTCATCGAGGAGCTGAGATCGATCAAAGCCCCGGGCCCGTCGTACGTCGGCGGGCAGACCGCCAGATTCGTCGATCAGCAGGCCGCCCTCGGGCACGGTCTGCCGATAGCCATGGTGATCATCGGCTTTGCGACGATGACGATCCTGTTCCTCATGACGGGCTCGGTGCTGCTCCCGATCAAGTCGCTGATCATGAACATCCTGGCGATCTCCGCCGCCTTCGGGATCATGGTGTGGATCTTCCAGGACGGCCGCTTCGAGGGGGTGTTGGGCTACACGTCGCAGGGCGGCATCGAGGCGACCATGCCGCTGCTGCTCCTCGCGCTCGCGTTCGGTCTGTCGACCGACTACGGCGTGTTCCTCCTCACCCGCATCAAGGAGGGCCGCGACCACGGGCTCTCGAACGAGGAGGCCGTCGCGATCGGCATCCAGCGCACCGGCAAGATCATCACGGCGGCCGGCCTGCTGTTCTGCATCGCCATCGGGGCGTTCGCGACCTCGAAGATCATCTTCATCAAGCAGGTCGGCGTCGGCACGACCGCAGCCGTCATGCTCGACGCCGTCGTGGTGCGCGCCCTTCTCGTCCCGGCGCTGATGAAGCTCCTGGGCGACTGGAACTGGTGGTCCCCCGCCCCGCTCCGCAAGCTCCACGATCGCCTCGGCATCGACGAGTCGGCACCCGAGCTCCTCGAGGAGCACGTGCCGAAACCGGCGGCACCGCCGAAGGCGCGCGTCGCGCCGCCGGCGCCCCGGCCGCTGTAGGCAGCCGGGCGCCGCCGGCGGCCTCGGGCGCTTACGGCGGCTTCGCACCACGCCGGCGGCCGCAGACGCTGACGGCGGCCCCGGACGCAGTCGGCGCGTCTACTTCGGCGGCAGGGTCGCCACGAAGGCCAGGCCCCGGTCGACCCACTCGCGCAGGTCGCCTTCGGCGTCGACGGCGTCCTCGGTGACGCGCAGCCACCCGTCCGTCGAGCGACCGCCCATCACCATCCGCTCGACGCCCTCCCGGGCGACCAGCGCCTTCGCGTGCGACGGGTCGATCCGCACCATGAGCCCGCCCTTGCCGGAGACCGCGACGGCCATGTGCCCATCGACGAGGAACCCGAGCCCGCCGAACATCTTCTTCGTGGTGAGTCCGTCGATCCCGTCGACAGCACCCATGATCCGAAACGCGAGTTCCTCGTCGTAGGCCATGGAAGCACCGTAACGGCGGCAAATCGAGGAGTCCAGACGCAGGTCAGCCCACGCCCCAGCCAGCATCGTGGGCTCCGTTGACCGCGCTATTCGCCGTCAACACAGCCCACGCCACCAACCACCCAACTCGAGCGGGGTCGTGGGCTCCATTGACCGCGTTATTCGCCGTCAACGCAGCCCACGACACCAGCGCCCCGACTCGACCAACGGCCTGGGCTCCGTTGACCGCGCTATCCGCCGTCAACACAGCCCACGCCACCCATCACACGACCCAAGCAGCGTCGTGGGCTCCGACCCACCCAGAACGGGAGCCCGAACCCGAGCACCTGCGCTCGGCACCGAACCGACCGAGCTCCGCCCGGATCAGGCTGGGCCCACCCACCTCGCGGTCACCCAAGAACGAGAAAACCCCCATCCTCGCCAACCTCGAGGCCGCCCTCTGGGCGGCCCGGAAGCGACGGGGACGGGGGTCTCTCCGGTCGAACGGAGGAGCGAAACCGCCCACCCGTTCGCCGGAAGGCCCGTGAACGCGGAAAGAGAGACCGGAGAGACCCCCGGCCGCGGCGCGCTCGTATCGGGACTTAGTAGCGGTACGTGTCCGGCTTGTACGGACCCTCGACCTTGACACCGATGTACTCGGCCTGATCCGGGCGGAGCTCGGTGAGGTTCACGCCGAGGGCGTCGAGGTGGAGGCGAGCGACTTTCTCGTCGAGGTGCTTCGGCAGGACGTAGACCTGCTTCTCGTAGTCGTCGTTCTTCGTCCACAGCTCGATCTGGGCGATCGTCTGGTTGGCGAACGAGTTCGACATCACGAACGACGGGTGGCCGGTGGCGTTGCCGAGGTTCAGGAGGCGACCCTCGGAGAGCAGGATGATCGAGTGACCGTCGTCGAACTTGTACTCGTCGACCTGCGGCTTGATGTTGATGCGCTCGGCGATCTTCGTGAGGCCGGCGACGTCGATCTCGTTGTCGAAGTGACCGATGTTGCCGACGATCGCGTTGTGCTTCATCTTCGACATCTGCTCGGCGGAGATGATGTCCTTATTGCCGGTCGTCGTGATGAACAC
>JAURVW010000931.1 GCA_030655275.1 Solirubrobacteraceae bacterium | reverse complement strand
GCCTTCTGTAACAATTAAATCACCTATTGAAATACCAGATACTATTTCAATTTCATTATTGATAAAGGATCCTAATTTCACTGCTTTTTTTGATGCGGTTTTGGTTTGAGAATCAACAATGTAAACATAATTTTGTCCGTTATCACCCTTTAAAACACATTGGTAAGGAACCGCTATGACATTATTTGTTGCACTTATATTTATTTCAATATCACAAGCCATTCCCGGTTTAATCTTCATTTGTTGATTGGCGATCTTAATTTTCACCTCATAGGTTTTTGATATGGGATTTGCCACCACGCCAATTTTTTCAACTTTACCGGTAAATATTTCGCTTCCCAAAGCGGGAATTACGATACTTGCATCCTGTTCTTTATTAATTTTGTTAATTTCGTTTTCAGGTACCGACAGTTTAACATATACCTCATTAATTGATACAAGGTTAAATATAGCGTCTCCAGGTATGGCAGTTTCTCCAATTTCTATATTTCGCATTCCAATATAACCGTCGGAAGGTGCTTTAAGTGTGGAGTTGGAAAGGCTTTGCAGGGCAATTTGGTTGGCTGATTTTGCTTGCTCTAATTTAGTTTTGACATCTTCCCACCTTATTTCAGTCAAGCTGCCTTTGTCGTGAACTGTTTTTAATCTGTCATAAGCATCCTGCGCCTGTTTTTGGGTTGCCAAAGTTCCCTGATAGGCGTTTTTGTAGGAAGTGTTATTTAACTCAGCTAATAATTGGCCTTTTTTTACCCAATCTCCTTCTTCAGCTTTTACGGAAATTACCGTTCCCGGAAGTATAAAACTTAAAGGGATTGTTGTTTCCGGGACCACATTTCCATTATAGGTCAGTTTGTTGCTTGACGCGCCTGTTGTTACTTTTTGTACTGCTACTTTAACAGGTGCAATTGAGTTGCTATTCTCTGATTTATTTTGCCCTTCTTTAGTCTGACAACTATATACCAAAGTTAAGGAGGCTATTACGATAGCCCATTTTAATCTTATTGTTACGTTTGCTTTTTTATTCATATTTATATAATTATTATTACTA
>JAURVW010000930.1 GCA_030655275.1 Solirubrobacteraceae bacterium | reverse complement strand
GTGAAGGTGCGGTGGTCGTCGACCACCAGCACTGATCGCGTGTGTGCACGCATCGTCACAGTCACATCAACCCCCCCGGTTTGACATTCAACTAACCATGCAGGTTGAGGGTCTGGAGCGCCATGGTTCGTTCTGACCAGGGGGGAAGCACAAAGTCCCGACCCGCCAAGGGACTTTGGTCCCGGCGAACCCGGAAGCCCCGCCCCCCCGACGCGCCGCAGGGGCACTCCCGGGTCCGGGAGTGCCCCTGCGAACGGGAAGGCGAGGTGCTACGGCCTGGTCGTGAAGCTCACCGTCCTCGTGACCAGCGGGTTGCCGAAGGCGTCCCGGACGGCGGTCGGCCCCCCGGTCAGCGTCAGTCGGTAGAGCCGGTTGCGGACCAGGTTGGCGTTCGGGTTGATCGTCACCACCGTCCCGGCCGCGTTGATGGTCACCGCCGAGGGCACGACGGCGTTGGTCACGGTGTCGCGCAGCACGACGTTGGCGGCCGTGGCCCCGAGCACCCGCTCGCTGAACGTCACCACCGTGTTGGCCCCGGGCAGGACGCCGGTGGCGCCGTCGGCCGGCGTGGTGCTCACCACGGTGGGCGGCGTCGCGTCGGCGGCGGTGGTGAAGTCCACCGTCGTGGTCGTGATCCGCAGCCCGGCCGCGTCCCGGATCCCGTTCGCGCCGGTGCCGAGCAGGGTCAGCGTGTAGGACGTGCTGGGGATCAGGTTGGCGTTCGGGTTGAGTCGTGCCGTGTTGGTGGCCGGCTCGTAGGTGACCACCGCCGCGACGTTCCCCCCGGTCGCGTTGTTGCGCAGCCGCACCGAGGTCCCGTTCACCAGGGTGACCGGGCGGTCGAAGGTGGCCGTGACGTCAGCGCTGACGGTGACCCCCGTCGCGTTGTCCGCCGGCACCGAGCTGACCAGCCGTGGGTTCGGCGTCGTCGGGGTGACGACGTTCGACTGGGCCGAGGGTGCGCTGGAGCCCGCGAGGTTCACCGCGACCACCTGGAAGGTGTAGGCGGTGCCGTTCGTGAGCCCGTTGACCACCGTCGAGGTGAACAGCGGCGGGATGCC
>JAURVW010000913.1 GCA_030655275.1 Solirubrobacteraceae bacterium | reverse complement strand
CCGTGGCGACCAATATGCTGGATTCGGAAAGCTGGGCGCGCTTCGGCTCCGCCGGCGCGAACCTGTCCGGCGGTTCGGTTTCGGTCACGGCGGCGGAGCTGTCATCGGCGAGCGCGGTTGCGGGCGCTGCCGGCGCGGGGGCGCCGGGCGCCAAGGTCGGCATCGGCGCATCGGTTGCGCTCAATCTGGTCGCGACACGTGCGACCGCCGAACTCGCCGATGGCTCGAAGCTGACCGGCGCGGATGATGTGACGCTGCAGGCGACCGGCACGCATGCTGTGGTGACGCAGGCCGAGCAGGGCGCCGCCGGCGGCATCTCGATTACGCCGGTCATGGCCACGTCGATTGTTTCCGACCGCACGACGGCGTCGATCGGCGCCATGTCGGGTGGTTTGACCGTTACCGGCGACATTGCGGTCGATGCGACGCAGCTTTCCACTGCACTCACGCAGGCGAGCGGTGTTGTCGCCGGCGACAAGGCCGCGGTCGGCGCGGCGCTCGCCATTGCCGTGCTCGACGAACAGACAATAGCGACGACGTCGTCCAGCCTCCGGACAGGTGGCGCGGTCAGTTTCGTGGCCAAAGGTGCATCGCTGGCGGCGACCTCCGCGATTGCCAGCGCATCGGGCGGCAATGGCGCCGACGATGCCGGCCAGTCCACCGACAAGGATGGCTCGGTCGACGACAAGGTTCAGAAGCAGGCGACCGGCAGCAGCCAGCGTATGGCCGGCGCCGGGATCGGCGATGCGTCGCAGCGCACCGCGCTGTCGGCCGGTGGCGCCAGCGCCAATGGCAAGTCTGCTACCAGCGAAGGCGGCGTCGCCGTTGCCGCGGCGATCGCGGTCGATGTGTCGACGGTCAATGTGCAGGCCTATGTGCCGTCATCGGTCGGCATTGCCGCCGGTGGCGCGCTCTCGGTCGCGACGGTGTCGAATGTCGATGCCAGGACCAGCGCCGACGGCTCGACCCAGGGCGGTGGCAAGGCCGGTGTCGGCGCCGCGGTCGCGATCAATGTCATCAATGCCGATAACCGCGCCGAACTGGGGCTCGCGGCGCCGGTCACGAGCGCCGGCCAGATTGTCGGCGTCACCGCCGGCCGCTACGGCGCTTCCGCGCTCAACGTATCGGCGCTGAAAACCAATCTCGGCCTGGCCGCGCCGGTTGGCTACGCGCCCGCCGACATGCCCTATGCGCCGTCCGCGACGACTGCGCTCGGCCGCGTCGACCAGATCATTGCCTATGCGAAATCCGGCGCCAGCGGCGCCAAGGTCAGTGTCGCCGGTTCGCTCGCGGTCAATGTGCTGACCAGCAAGAGCATCGCCGGCATCGAGTCCGGCGCCATGGTCACGATCACGCCGGCCGGCGCCAATGACGGCGCCGTTGTGCTGGCCGCCGATCATGAAGCCTATGTCGCGGCCGCGGCGCTGCCGGCCGAAGACGGTGCCAATGGCTCGAAGGTCGGCGTCGGCGCCTCCGTCGCGCTCAACACCGCGCTGACCACCAGCGAAGCCTCGCTGAAAGCCAATGCCGGCCTGAGCGGCGCGAAGTCGCTGACGGTCAAGGC
>JAURVW010000891.1 GCA_030655275.1 Solirubrobacteraceae bacterium | reverse complement strand
ACCTCGCCGAGAACCCGCCGCCGGAGTTCGGCAGCGAGGCGCAGGCCACCGTCACCGCCGTGCGCAAGGCCGGCGCCGAGCTCGCGCTCGCCAGCGGCCACGAGGCCTTCGCCTCCAACCAGCACCTCGTGCAGCACGGCGAGGTCTACCACGCCGGCGAGATCCTCCAGCCCGGCCAGGAGGTCACGGTCCGCGTCGGCCCCTGGCACGCCCAGGCCGCCAAGGTCTCCGTCTCCCTGCGCGACTTCGCCCCCGAGCCGTGGGACCGCCTTGCCGAGGTCTACCGCCCCGGCGACATCGTCGACGGCGTCGTGATCCGCCTCCAGCCGTACGGCGCGTTCGTCGAGCTGCTCCCCGGCGCCGAAGGGCTCCTGCACCTGAGCAAGATCTCCGACCAGTACGTCGAGTACGTCGAGGACTTCCTGAACCCCGGCGACCGCGTCACCGTGCGCCTGCTCTCGCTCGACCCCGAGTACCGCAAGGCCGAGATGAGCATGGTCGAGGTGCCGAAGGGGGCCGAGCCGCTGCCGCCCGCCTCCGTCTACCCGGGCGGCCCGCCGTGGCTCCCGGACAGCGCCGAAGCGTTCAACGAGCCCGACGCCGAGGAGCCCGTCGGTCACTTCCAGGGCCAGAAGCAGGACCCCGCCGCCGCGCAGGCTGCGGACGCCTCCGCCACCGGCCCCGACGAACTCGCCCTCCTGAAGGCGCAGATTGCCGAGCTGCAGGAGCGCCTCGCGGCGCTGGAGACCGAGAAGGCCGCGCTCGCCGAAGAACTGAGCTCCCTGCGATGAGCGAGCTCCGCGCAACCTTCGGATTCGGCGTGGCCGGCAACTTCGCCGGTCACCTCGAGCAGGCCGGCGAGGCCGCCGACTTCGTCGGCATCGGCTCGGCCGAGGTCGAGGCACCGAAGGGGATCTTCCCCTGGTTCGTGCCCGACGCAGCCGGCAACGCCGACGCCGACGGAGCTGGCGATCAAGCCCAAGCGTCCGACGGCTCGGCCGCCGATGCAGCCGGCACCCCACTCCCCGGCGAAGCCGACTGGGCGCCCGGCGCCGACGGCGTCCCGAGCTTCCTGCGCACGTTCCCGATCACGCGCGGCGAGCTGCGTCGCCCCGCCGGCGACGACGTGAACCTCCAGATCGAGCCCGAGGTCGGCTTGCTCGCCAAGGTCACGTACGACGAGAGCGGCACCGCCGTCGCCCTCACGCCGCAGGCCGTCGGTGCGTTCAACGACTGCTCGATCCGCCGCGCCGGCGCGCAGAAGATCAGCCACAAGAAGAACTGGGGCCCCGCGACGAAGGGCCTCGCCGAGACGCTGCTCCCGATCGACGACCTCTCCCCGGACGGACCCACGGCCGGCTTCCGGCTCGCCTGCTTCCTCGTGCGCGACGGCCAGACGCACGCGTACGGTGTCGACAGCGCCGTGCCCGAGTACTCGTACTACGGCGACACGCTGCTGGACTGGATCGTCGACCGCCTCGCGAACCAGACCGGCGCGCCCGACTCCCCGCTCGAGCCCGTC
>JAURVW010000877.1 GCA_030655275.1 Solirubrobacteraceae bacterium | reverse complement strand
CGGCGATGCCGCCGACGACGGCGAGCGA
Organism: Solirubrobacteraceae bacterium; assembly: GCA_030655275.1. GTDB lineage: Bacteria > Actinomycetota > Thermoleophilia > Solirubrobacterales > Solirubrobacteraceae > JAGIBJ01. Next base: position 2,472 of record JAURVW010000877.1, on the reverse strand, counting down.
GCGAGCGACGTTGTTGCCGTCGCCCACGTACGCGAGCTTGAGGCCGTCGAGCGCACCGAACGTCTCACGGAGCGTGAGGAGATCGGCGAGCGCCTGGCAGGGATGGTGGCCGGCCGTGAGCATGTTCACGATCGGCACGGTGCTGTGGGCGGCGAGCTCGTCGAGGATCGAATCGGCGCCGGTGCGGATGCAGATCGCGGCGACATGGCGGGAGAGCACGCGGGCGGTGTCGCCCGGAGACTCACCGCGGGAGAGCTGCAGCTCGTCGCCCCGCAGGACCAGCGGGTGGCCGCCGAGCTCGTGGACGCCGACGTCGAACGTGACCCGCGTGCGCGTGGACGGCTTCTCGAAGATGAGCGCGACGGATCGCCCGTCGAGCACCTTGGACGCATGCGGGTCCGCCTTGAGGGCGACGGCGCGGTCGAGGATGGCGTGGACGTCGCTCGTGGAGAGCTCGGCCCCGGAGAGGCAATGGCGTGGCAAGCGGGACAGGCTATCGCCTGCCTGCTTCCGTCCTGCAACTTCGCGGTGAAGCGCCGGGTACGCTCGGTCGACATGGGCATGTTCACGGTCACCTCGAGCTCGGTCGAACGGGTCGGCGGTCAGCTGCGGTTCACGCCGGTGCCGCCGGATCCGCAGTGGATGCGGATCGCCCAGGCGGCCTCGTGGGTGATCCCGCCGATCCTCGTCGTCGCCTCGATCGTGGCCGGCGACCTCGACGGGCTGGTCATCCTCATCGGGATCTTCTGGGCGCTGGCCGCACTCTCGTTCGTCGCGGCGAAGGTCGCCGGGCGGGGCAAGCCGTTGCCGCCGACCGAGCCGTTCGACGTGCCCGAGGCGCTCGTCTCCGAGGTGCGCCGGCTCGTGGCGGCCGATCGGGAGACCGAGGCGATCCGCGCCGTGCGGTCGGAGCTCGGGCTGGGACTCATCGATGCCCGACGGATCGTGGTCGCCGCGGCCCGTCGCTGACCACGCCGGTGCCGATGACGGTCGCCACGTGGAACCTCTTCCACGGCCGCACACAGCCACCGACGCGGGCCAATCTGCTCGGGGCGTTCTCGGCCGCGCTGGCCGAACGCGAATGGGACGTGTGCGGGCTGCAGGAGGTTCCGCCGTGGTGGGTGGCCGGGCTCGCGGCGGGCACTGGATCGAGTGCGCGGATGGCGCGCACCTCCCTGCTGCGCAGCGCGTGGCCGCGTGCGCAGGCGGCGATCCACGACCGCGATCCCGAGCGCATCGGTGTGCGCGGTGCCGGCGCCAACGTGGTGCTCGTGCGACCGGAGGCGGGTCGGATCGACCAGCACCGCATGGCCGTCCTGCGTCGCGCGCCCCAGCGCCGAACCCTCCACGCGGTGCGGCTCGTGCGACCACGGGGACGCGGGATCTGGATCGCGAACGTCCACACGCACAACCGCCCCGAGTCGCAGGCGGCCGTCGACCTCGTACGGGCGCTGCGGGTCGCGCGCGGCTGGGCGGGCGACGAACGTCTCGTCCTGCTCGGAGACCTCAACCTCACGCACCCACAGGGCCTCGCCAGCGCCGAGGGGTTCGCGTGGCTGCATGGCCAGCGCGTCGACCATGTGCTCGCGCGCGGACTCCGCAGCGACGGCGGCGCCTACGCCGACCGGGTCCAGCCGCGGAAGGACCGGACGATGTCGGATCACCGGATGGTCGGCGTGCGGATCGCCGACGCCTGAATCGCGGCGTGGCGCCGGGTTCGCGGTGAGGCTCCGATGTTCATCGAACCTTGGCTTCCTGGCCGCCCGGGCGGTCTAGGGTCGGCAGCAGAAGCGGACCGTCGCCTGGGTTCGCAGAATGTTAGGTTGCCCTTATGACCACGCTTTCCCGTTCTCGCGTCTCCACCTTGGCGCTGCTGATGCTTGCGCTGGCGCTCGGCGCGCTGCTCTTCACGGCCCTCACGCCAGGTGGCGAGAACGCTGCTCGTCTCGGCGCCACGGCCGACTCCGCCGAGGCCGCGGCGGCGAAGACCGTCGTGATCAACGTCGCGGACTACGAGTACTCGAAGAAGACGGTCACGATCAAGAAGGGTCAGTCCGTGAAGTGGGTCAACAAGGACGAGATGAAGCACGACGCGACGACGTCGAAGGCCGGCGGTCCGAAGGGGCCGCTGCTCGCCAAGGGCAAGAGCTACACGTGGAAGGCCACCAAGACCGGCACCTTCAAGTACCACTGCTCGCCGCACCCATTCATGAAGGCCACGGTCATCGTCAAGTAGCGACGATCGGCGGGGCGGGCTCCGGCCAGCGCGGACCGGCCAGCGCGACGCCCCGGACGGCAGCGTCCGCCCGGCGTGCGCGACGCCTCGTGTCGGTACGGTCCCCGCCTGATGACCGCCGCCCGACTCGCCGCCGTCGCCCTGGCCGGGGCGACCCTCACGTTGGGGCTCGGCGCGTGCGGCACCTCCGGCCCGGTCGACGCGAGCACCCCAGGGGTTCCGGCCTCGGCGCCGCC
>JAURVW010000875.1 GCA_030655275.1 Solirubrobacteraceae bacterium | reverse complement strand
AGCTCGACGGCGGCGACAACGGCAAGTAGGCCCTTCTTCCAGCGGCCGGTGCGCGCCCGTGGCGCGCGCCGCGCCGTGAGGCGTCGACCGACGCCCCCACCGCTCCGGTATGGACAGGGCGGATCCTGAGTCTTCCCACTTGAAGACTCCGGAAAAATGTCTAACCTGCGCAATGTGTCGCCCATCACGTCCAGCGCGCCGGTCCCATGCTGAACCTCGACGGGTCCTCGCTCGAGGTCGTCACGCCGTCCCGCGATCCGCGCATGACGCTCCCGGGTCGCCCCGGGGAAGCGCCCGTCGAAGGGCTGCTCGGTCGTCGCGCCCTTGCCCTGGCGCCGTGGGTCGCGCTGGCGGTCGTCGCGCTCGCCTACGGCGTGAGCGAGCTGCTGCGTGCCGGCCCCGACGGCACCGACTGGGGCCTGGCGGTGACCGCGTTCGTCCTCGCGGCCGTCTCCACGGTCGCGGCCTCGATCCAGGACACCGCCTTCGGCATCCGGCACCGCCGCACCCTGTGGATCTACGCCGCGTTCGGCACGACGACCATGCTGATCGTCGCCGGCGCCGCCGCGCTCGACGCCGGCATCACCTCGATCGTCTTCGCCGGCACCGGCCCGATCGCCATGTATTCGGCGCTCGTCGTTCCCCCGACGTGGCGGTTGCGCGTCCTGGGTCTCCTCCTCGCCATCACCCTCGCGGTGCAGCTGGTCACGCCGGCCAGCTCGTGGTTCGACGCGCTCGTCGTGTCGACGCTCATCACCGGCGCCTGGTTCAGCGGTGTCCTGGCCTCCGTCGCGCATGCCCGCACGGCCAAGATCGCACGCCGGCTCACCCGATACGACGCCGAGACCCGCTCGCTGAGCCGTCGCGGTTTCATGGAGGGACTCGAGCACCTCATGTCGCCGATGGAGGGTGAGGACCAGCCGATCGCCCTGCTCCTGGTCGGCGTCGACGTCGTGGCCGCGGAGGCGGCCGGCGACGACCGCGAGCGCCTGCTGCGCTGGATCGGGACCGCGGTGCCCGCGCACCTCCCGCTCGGCGCCGAGTTCGGTCGCCTCGGCGACGGCGAACTGGCGGTGTCGATGACGGGTCTCACCCGCGCCGCCGCCGCCCAAGTCGCCGACGAGATCCAGCGCGCCCTGGCGGTGCGGGTCCCGGTCACCGTCGGCGTCGCCACCACGGAATCCCGTTCCTCGGTCGCCGCCGCCGACCTCTTCCGCGTCGCCGACGCCGCCCGCGCCGACGCCGTCCGGGAGGGGCTGGGCACCCATAGCCTCGTCGCCGGCTCGATCACCGCCGGTCGACCCTCCTTGGCCGCGTCCGCCCGTCGTCCGACCCTGCGATACGCCGACCTCCGCGCGACCGGCAAGACGCCTCGCCTCATCGAGGGCAGCGCCCTGGAGCGGCGCATCGCCGTCCTGAGCCTCGCGACGGTCGCCGCCGCCGGGATCCCGATCGTGATTCGCGGGATCACCTCCGGCGACCACAGTCTCGCGGCCGACGTCGTGCGTTACGGCGGCGTGCCGTGGCTGCTCGCCGTCCTCGCGATGGCCGGGGCCACCAGGCGCTGGATGAACCGCGACGCGCCGATCGCCGAGGCGCTGCTGCTCGCCGCCACGGCCGGCACGATCTCCGGGGGCATCACCGCGGCGGCGATCGCCACCGGCGGAGTGCTCTCGCCGATCCTCTTCGCGCTCTTCATCAAGACGCTCTTCGACACCGTCGCGATGGATCGCGGCCGGGCGGCCGTCTCCCTCGTCGCCGTCGTGATCGGCTGGTTCGTGGCCGCGACGTTCAGCGCCCCCGAGGCCCTGTGGGTGGCGCCGTTCCACCTCGCGCTCATCGGTGGCTGCTGGGCGTTCGGCCGGATCGCCCGGGCGACCATGGCCCAGACCGCCGACTTCGCCCGCGACCGCGCCTACACCGACGAGCTCACGCAGTTCTCCAACCGCGCAGGGTTCCTCGAACTCGCCGAGGAGGCCTTCTACCGGTCCGTCACCGAGACGGGGCAGCCGTTCGCACTGATCACCTTCCATCTCGACGGCCTGCGGGTCTACAACGAAGCGCACGGCTACGCCGCCGGCGACGCGCTCCTGCGCACGATCGCCGATCTGCTCGAGGACCGGATCCCGTCGTACTACGTGATCGGCCGCACCGGGTCGACGACGTTCTCCGCGGCGGTCGCCGTCGGTGGAAGCCTCGCGGCCTCCGGCCTCGCCCACGACCTCTGTACGGAGATCCGTGCCCACACCACCGTGCGCGCGGGCTGTGCGACCTGCCCCGGCGACGGCGCGACCCTCGCCGCGCTCATGGCGACGTCCGAACGCGACGCCCGTCGTCGCTCGGCCGCCATCGCCGTCTGACGCGACGGTCGATCGGCCGAGCGCCGAGCCCGGTCGCGAGCCGGCGGGCAGCGTGCGACGATGGCCGCTCGTGCTGCGCCTTCGTCTCTTCCACGCCTCGGACGGCGCGCGCATCGCCT
>JAURVW010000874.1 GCA_030655275.1 Solirubrobacteraceae bacterium | reverse complement strand
ACTACGTGCTCTATTGGCCGCTCAGCTACGACGGCTCGCGCCTGGCGATGAGCGTGTGGGTGGCGAGCCGCCAGATGACGGCGCCGATCGACGAAACGCCGCGGCGCACCGAGCTCCAGCGCCACGCCCGCCACCTCGCCGCGCTGGAGGTCACGGTGGCCGATCGCGCCGAGATCTCCGCCGGCGAATTGCGCTCGCGCCTCGAACCGTCGCTCGCCGGCACCCGGCCGCTCGCCGAAGCGGTGCGCAAGTTGCGGCCGCTGGTGATGGTGGTCGACGACGACGAGTTCGCGCGCCGCCTCGTCAAGCAGGCGCTCGACCCCGCGCGCTGGCGCGCCGTGTTCGCGAGCGACGGCGCCGCCGCGCTCAGCGGCCTGCGCCAGGTCCGACCCGACGTCATCCTGATGGACATCCGCCTGCCCGACACCGACGGCGTCGTGCTCACGCGCCGCCTCAAGGCCTCGCCCCACCTGGCCGACATCCCCATCGTGATGATGACCGGCGACGCGCGCCGCGAGACGCTGGTGAGCAGCATGGAGGCGGGCGCGGTCGGCTTCGTCGTCAAGCCGGTCAAGGGGCAGGCGCTCGAGGACAAGCTGATGTCGGTCTTGGCGGGGTGAGCGCACGACGGTGATCGTTCGCCACGCACCAGCAGAGCCGGGCGACATCTCGTCCTTGGTCTTCATCCGCGATGAGCTCGTGGCAGCGACATCGATCGACTGGCCCACACACCCCAATCGTTAACGTTTGTGCCTTGCGCTGAGCCGGGAAACATTTAGCGCAAACGGGGAAACAATTGCGTCAGGCAACTTCTTATTCGCGCGTCAGGCAGGCTCTAGACAGCACTGGAATGTGAACAAGTTGCTTGTTGTATCAAGACGCATCAAGGATGCTGCGCCCGCTGTTGCTTCGCGATGTTGCGAAGTGCATTCCCTGGGGCGAACAATTGAAATTCCTGACTCATTTCATGGTCCTGATCGAGCGCCGGCGCGCTCCCGTGCTCGGCGTCGTGGCGGCTGCCACGCTGGTCGCGGCGCTGTTCCATCACCAGCTCGCGCACGCTGCACCCGTCGACCGCGAGTCGCGCGCGAAGATCGCGCGTGACCTCGACGACGAGACCGATCCGGTCCGCAAGCCGCGCCAGAAATGGGCGCGCGATGTGAACGGCGTGCGCCACGTGCAGGCCGTCATCGTCACCAACACCGCCGATCCCGAGATGAGCGAATTGCGCGCCGAAGTGCTGCGCGGCGGCGGTTCGGTGCAGGCCGTGCTCGGCGCCGTGCATGCGATGACGGTCACCGTCAAGGCCAGCCAGCTGGCGAGCCTGGCGCAGCGCGCCGACGTGGTCAGCGTGGCGCCGAACCGGCCGACCCAGCGCACCGCCAGCACGCTCGAGGCGATCACCGGCGTG
>JAURVW010000864.1 GCA_030655275.1 Solirubrobacteraceae bacterium | reverse complement strand
ATCAACGACAGCCTCGGGCACGGCCGCGGCGACGAGCTCGTGCGCACGATCGCCGCCCGGATCGCCGCCACGCTGGGTCCGCACGACCTCGTCACGCGCTTCGGCGGCGACGAGTTCGGTGTGCTGCTCGCCGATGCCTCGCCCGAGCGCGCCGTCGCCGAGATCGAGCGCGTGCTCCAGGCGATCCACCGTCCGGTGTTGCTCGGCGACCGCGACGTGCGCGTGACGGCCTCCGCCGGCGTGGCCGTCGGGCTCGACGTCGAGACCATCGTCCGCGACGCCGACATCGCGATGTACGCCGCGAAGGCCGGCGGCAAGGACCGCGTCACCGTCTTCTCGCAGTCGATGCGCGAGGACGCCCTCGCCAACCTCGAGCTCACCGCCGACCTGCGCCGCGCCCTGGCCCGCGACGAGCTGTTCCTCGAGTACCAGCCGATCGTCGATCTGAAACACGGCCGCGTCGACGGCGTCGAGGCCCTCGTGCGTTGGAACCATCCGACCCGTGGCCGCATGGCTCCGGTCGAGTTCATCGGCCTCGCCGAGCGCACCGGCCTGATCGGTCCGCTGGGCTGGTGGGTCATGCGCACCTCGTGCACGCAGATGCGCGACTGGCTCGACGAGGGCTTCGCGAGCCTCGATCAGCACGTCTCCGTGAACGTCTCGCCCCTGCAGCTCGCCGAACCCGACATGGCCCGCCGGATCGCCCGCATCATCCGCGAGACGGGCCTCGATCCGCGGCAGCTGCAGCTCGAGATCACCGAGAGTGTGCTGGTCGACCGGCCGGAGGCGCTCGTCGCCGACCTCACCGAGCTCATGGCGCTGGGCGTGCGCATCGCGATCGACGATTTCGGCACCGGGCACTCCGTGCTCGCCTACCTCAAGGACCTCCCGGTCGACGTGCTGAAGATCGACAAGGCCTTCGTCGACGACATCGACCACGACGCCGGCCGCGCCCGTCTCACCCAGGGCATCGTGCAGCTCGCCCAGGCCCTCGACCTCTCGATCGTCGCCGAGGGCATCGAGACCGCCCCGCAGGCCAGCCTCCTGCACGGCCTCGGCGAGATGCTCGGCCAGGGCTTCCTCTACTCGCGACCCGTCTCCCCGACGGTCGCCGGCACGCTCCTGCGCGAGGGCAACTACGGCCCGACGCCGGAGAGCGCCGACTTCCAGCGGCCCAGCGCCGCCTGAGGCGGCCGGAGCGGGCGTCAGCTCAGCGGGGCCTTGGTGCGTCCGAGCGGGCGTCAGCTCTGCGGGCCCTTGATGCGTCCGAGTGGGCGTCAGCTCAGCGGGCCTCTGGGGCGCCCGAGCGGGCGTCAGCTCAGCGGGCCTCCGGGGGTCGAACGTCGGATTACCCCCCTGTGGAGGGGTGAATTCTGACGTTCGACGGGCTGGCGGGCGTCAACTCAGCGGGCCTCGGTGCGTCCGAGCGGGCGTCAGCTCAGCGGGCCTTTGGTGCGCCCGAGCGGGCGTCGGCTCAGCGGCCCTCGGGGGGTCGAACGTCGGATTACCCCCCTGTGGAGGGGTGAATTTCGACGTTCGGCGGGCTAGGGGGTCGTGAGATCCGGGGTGCCGAAGCCCGGTCGGCGATGCAGGAGGTAGACGGTGCGGCGTTCCTCCTCGACGGCGCGGATGCGCGGTGCGCTGGCGAGGAGTTCGAGGAGCCCGTAGGCGAGCGACGCCCAGCCGGTCGCGTAGGCGAACGGGCGTGAGGTCGTGAAGCCCGCGATCACGGCGAGCGCGATGGCCGCCCAGATCACGGTCTCGACGATGAGCCGGCGTTTGAGCTTGTCGGCCGGAAGCGTCGAGAGCGCCGCGCCGGCGGCGGCGATGGGGCGATCGGTGAGCCAGCGACCCGGGGCGGTGAAGGGGATGCCGCGACGGCTTGCCACCGCGCCGATGATCAGCGGCACCACGAGCGTGGCCGGGATCGCGTACCACCAGGCGCCGTCGTCGTCGCCGAAGAGCCCGGGGAACCCGGCGACGATGAACAGCACGCCGATGAGCGCGGAACACGTGCCGTTGAGTGCTGAATAGCTCGCGAACCGCATCAAGGGGATACGCGCCGGTCGACCAGACGGATCGGTCGACGCCCGCGCCCCGTCGAAAAAGCAGATCGCGCTCAATCGACAGGCTGACCGCGCTCTCGACAAACGACCGCGCCCGTGGACAAGCGGGCCGCACCGACCAACGAGCGGATTGCGCCGATCGGCAAACGGACCGTGGTCCAGGGGGCTCTCCGCCCCCTGGACCACGGTCCGTTTGATTAAGCGAGCGTTTGTGCGCCCACAAAAGCACTCGCGACTGTTTCCGATATATCGTGACTGTCGTAAGCGATACATCTACCGAAAGCAGTCTCATGACTCCCTTCTACGCAATCACCAACGAACCGGGCAGCGCTCCGCGCGGACGCTGCCACCCCAAGGCCGGTGGACCCGGCGGCCGTCATGGCGGCCCCGGCCGATTCGCCGGCGGCGGTCGCTTCGGCGGCCACCACGACCATCCCGATCGCCCCGGTGGCGGTCCCTTCGGCGGAGGCCCCGGCTGGGGCGGG
>JAURVW010000852.1 GCA_030655275.1 Solirubrobacteraceae bacterium | reverse complement strand
CCCTTGCCGTTCTTGACGAGGTCCTCGAGCTCTTCGCGCTCGGCCTCGAGGTCGACCTGCTGGAGCAGGTCGCGGACGGACTCGGCACCCATGCCGCCGCGGAAGTACTCACCGAAGCCGTACGGGGAACCGAAGCGCTCGCGGAGCTCACGGAAGAGCGCCTCGTCGTGCTCGATGACCTGCGGCTCCATCGTCTGGAAGAACTCCCAGGCGGCGCGGAGGCGCTCCGAGGCGTCCTCGGTGTAGGCGATCGTGTCGTCGATCTCGAGCTCGAGGCTCTTGCGGAGGTCCTTGAGGAGCTTGTCGCGGTCCTCCTCGGCGAGCTTGTTCACCTGGACGTCGAGAAGCTCGGCCCAGAGGAAGTCGTCGTCGTCGAAGCCGGTCTGCTTGCCGGACTGCAGGTAGGTCTCGCGACGGACGAGGCGCTCACGCAGCTCGAGGACGCGCTCCTCCTTGTCGGTGCCGTACTGCTCGACGGTCTCGTCGACCTGCGTGCGCAGGTTGTCGAGGTCGGCCGCACGCGCGTCGTTGTCGACCCACGTGACGATCGAGGCCGCGAAGTACAGGACCTTCTCGAGGTCCTTCGGGGCCATGTCGAGGAGGTAGCCGATGCGCGACGGGACGCCCTTGAAGAACCAGATGTGGCTCACGGGGGCGGCCAGGTCGATGTGACCCATGCGCTCACGACGCACCTTGGCGCGGGTGACCTCGACGCCGCAGCGCTCGCACACGATGCCGCGGTAGCGGACGCGCTTGTACTTGCCGCAGTAGCACTCCCAGTCCTTGGTCGGACCGAAGATGCGCTCGTCGAACAGGCCGTCCTTTTCCGGACGGAGCGTGCGGTAGTTGATCGTCTCCGGCTTGGTGACCTCGCCGTGGGACCAGGAGCGGATCTGCTTGGAGGACGCGAGTCCGATTTCGATCGCGTCGAAGTTGTTGATGTCGATCATGTGATCTCTCTGACTTCTGACTCTTGCCCGGACCTACGCCGCGTCGCCATCGGCGACGGGGGTGGCGGGTGCCTCGGTGGCGACCGGCGCATCGGTCTCCGCCTCGGTCTTGGAGGTGTCGTCCTCCGGGCCACGAACGCCCGAGAGGTCGATGCCGAGCTCCTCGGCGGCGCGGAGGAGGTCGTCCTCCTCCTCGGCGGCGTCGCCGCCCACGCCCTCGTCGGAGACGACGTTGACGTCGAGCGCCAACGACTGCATCTCCTTGAGGAGCACCTTGAACGACTCCGGAACCTGCGGCTCCGCGATGTTCTCGCCCTTGACGATCGCCTCGTACGCCTTGACGCGGCCGATGGTGTCGTCGGACTTGATCGTGAGCATCTCCTGGAGGGTGTACGCGGCGCCGTATGCCTCGAGCGCCCACACCTCCATCTCGCCGAAGCGCTGGCCGCCGAACTGGGCCTTACCACCGAGCGGCTGCTGGGTGACGAGGGAGTACGGACCGGTCGAACGCGCGTGGATCTTGTCGTCGACGAGGTGGTGCAGCTTCAGGATGTACATGTAGCCGACCGTCACCTGCTGGTCGAACGGCTCGCCGGTGCGGCCGTTGAACAGGGTGAACTTGCCCGAGGCCTTGCGGCCCTCACGGCGGGTCTCGTCGATGTCCATGCGGATACGACCCTTGTGCTCCTTCTGCCACTGCACGAGGGCGTTGTCGACGTCGGCCACGGTCGCGCCGTCGAAGACGGGCGTGGAGACGTAGACCTTGCCGTCGGTCTCGTGCTTGTTCTTGTAGGCCTCGGAACCGTCGTCGTACCAGCCCTGCGCCGCAGCCCAACCGAGGTGCGTCTCCAGGATCTGACCGACGTTCATGCGCGACGGGACGCCGAGCGGGTTGAGGATCACGTCGACCGGCGTGCCGTCCTCGAGGAACGGCATGTCGTGCTCGTCGACGATCTTCGAGATGACGCCCTTGTTGCCGTGGCGACCGGCGAGCTTGTCGCCCTCGGAGATCTTGCGCTTCTTCGCGACGAAGACGCGCACGAGCTCGTTGACGCCCGGGGGCAGGTCGTCGCCCTCGTCCTTGTGGAACGTCATGACGTCGATGACGACGCCGCCCTCGCCGTGCGGGACCTTCAGGGAGGT
>JAURVW010000834.1 GCA_030655275.1 Solirubrobacteraceae bacterium | reverse complement strand
TGCTCGCCCATGCCGACCTGATCGATCCGCTCGCCTTCGAGCTGTTCCTCACGCGCGACACCGACGGGCGAGACTTCGACGTGCTGCTGGAGGCCAAGGCAAAGGACCTGGCCCTGCGGCGACTGCGCGATCAACTCGGGGCGCGCGGGCTCCCGTGGGTCGACGGCGAGGTCGTCGTCACGCACTGATCGAAACGGGGCAGCGGGTAGGTACTCGCGACGACCCGAGGCCCGGCGAAGGACGCGCATCCGGTGGTGGATCGGGAGCACGCCGGTGGGCGCGCGTCGGACCTCTCCACCTCCAAAATATCCCAGGTGTGGGGGCTTGTTTCAAGGCCTGTGCTTGGCTCATCATGGCCTGCTGCGCGCATCCGACCGCTGATGGTCGGGGCCGAGATTCGCGGCCCGGAGCGCCCTCCGGGCGGCTGGGAGGGTGGCAATGGACAAGCATGCGGTGGTGGTCTGCGGAGGCGGGCCGACGGGGCTGATGCTGGCCGCGGAACTCGCGCTCGCGGGCACCGACGTGGCCGTCGTCGAACGACGACCCAACCAGGACCTGCCCGGCTCGCGCGCGGGCGGTCTGCATGCCCGCACGATCGAGGTGCTCGACCAGCGCGGCATCGTCGACCGCTTCCTCTCGGCGGGGACGACGGCGCAGGTCGCGAGCTTCGCGGGCACCTCGATCGACATCAGCGACTTCCCCACGCGCCATCCGTACGGGCTCGCCCTGTGGCAGAACGCGTTCGAGTCGATCCTCGCCGAGTGGGTGGGCGAGCTGCCGGTCGCCTTCCACCGGCGGGAGGAGGTGACCGACGTGACGCAGGACGACGACGGCGCGATCGTGCACCTCTCCGGAGGCAGGCGACTGAGCGCGCAGTATGTCGTCGGATGCGACGGCGGGCGCAGCGTCGTCCGCAAGGCGGCGGGCATCGCGTTCGAGGGCTGGGAGCCGACGACCACCTCGTTGATCGCCGAGCTGCGTACCCGCGAAGCGCCGCAGCTCGGGATCAAGCGCGACGCGAGAGGCCAGCACGGGATCGGGCCCATCGACGGCGGGGACGACGGGTGGGTGCGGGTCGTGGTCCGCGAAGCGCACGCCGACGATGACGCGGAGCCCACGCTCGAGGCGGTCCGCGAGGCCATGGTGGAAGTCTGGGGAACCGACTTCGGTGCGCACGATCCGCGCTGGATCTCCCGCTTCGGCGACGGCGCACGGCAGGCCGCGACCTACCGCGCGGGCAGGATCCTGCTGGCGGGCGACGCCGCGCACGTGCACTCCCCGGTCGGTGGGCAGGGCATGGGCACGGGCCTCCAGGATGCGGTGAACCTCGGGTGGAAGCTCGCACAGGTCGTCACCGGCTCCTCGCCGGACTCGCTCCTCGACACCTACGGCGCCGAGCGCCATCCGGTGGCGGCGCGCGTGATCCAGGGAACGCTCGCCCAGACCGCGCTGATGCCCGACGAACCGCGCATCGGGGCCGTGCGCGACATCGTCGCCTCGCTCCTCGTCGACGATGCTCCCCGGCGGCGGCTCGGCGGAATGCTGTCCGGACTCGACCTCCGCTACGAGCTGGGCGGCAGAGCCGTCCACCCGCTCGTTGGACGACGCATGCCCGACCTCGATCTCGAGACCGCGAGCGGTCCGAGAACCGTCTTCTCGTTCCTGCACGGCGGTCGTCCGCTGCTCCTGGAACTGCGCGACGACGCTAACCTCGATCTCGGTCAGCCGACGCCAGACTCCGGTCGCGTCCAATTCATCCCGGCGACCTGCCGCGGCCCGTGGGAGCTTCCGGTCCTCGGGACGGTCGCAGCACCCGAGGCCGTGCTCGTGCGGCCCGACGGTCACGTCGCCTGGACCGGCTCGCTGGACGACCCGGCGCTGGAGGTCGCGCTGGAGACCTGGTTCGGCTCCGCCGCCTCGAGGGCCGTGGTCGCTCAGCTCGCGGCGGTGGCGGCCTGACGGTCGCGGCGCAGCAGCCAGCGCGCGAGCAGCGGCGCGGCTCCGAGCATCGCGAACACCCGCAGCACCTGGACGGCGAGCACGAAGGTGGCGTCCACGTCGCTCGAGGACGCCGAGGCCAGCACGACGTAGAGCCCGCCCGGCGTGGTCGCGAGGTAGGCGTCGAGGGCGCCGACGCCGATCAGCGGCACGAGCAGCAGACCGAGGCCGGCCGACAGCACGATGAGCAGGACGATCATCGCCATCGTGGCGGGCACGATCTTGGCCGCGTGGCGCAGGCTCTCCAGCGTGAACCGCAGACCGACGGTCAGTCCGATGAGGGCGTAACCGACCTGCAGCACCGCGGGCGGCACGGGCGCCATGAGGTCGAAATCGGCGATGGTGAGGGCCGCGGCGACGATCAGCGGGCCGAGCAGAGCCGGTGCCGGGAGCCGGACGAGTCGGCCTCCGACCATCCCGACCGCCATGCAGACGACGAGCGCGAGCAGGCCCGCGGGCCAGCTGCCGGACACGACCTCCGCGCCCGCTCCGGCGACGTCCCGACCGCCCCCGGCGAGCCCGGCCACGAGCGGCGCGACGAGCATGATCGTGAGCACCCGCAGGTACTGCATCACCGCGACGAGACGGTCGTCGGCGCCGAGTTCCCGGCTGATCGCGACGATGCCCGTCGCCCCACCCGCGATCATCCCGAAGGTCGCGGTCGCCCGGTCGATCGACGTGAGGCGCGTCATGAGCAGCCCCGCGACGACGGTCGCGCCGAGCGTGAGCGCCGTGACCGCGAGGATCGGAACGGCGTTGTGGCCGATCTCGGCGAGCGTGGAGGTCTGCACGAACAACCCGAGCGAGACGCCGAGCACGCCCTGCCCGAAGAGACCGAGGCGCGCCGGGAGGACGAGCTCCCAGCGGGTCGACAGGGCAAAGGCGAGGCCGACGACCAAGCCCATCAGCAGAGCGGGGGAGGGAACGCCGACCGCAGCGCCCGCGAAGCCGGCAGCCGTCGTGGCCAGGGCGACGGCGAGACAGCGACTCGCCGTGGTGGCGCTGGGGCGACGGACCTCCAGGGTGCGCCGGCGGGCGGTCACGCCCCGGCGGGCTGCGGCGTCGCGGCGGCGTGCCGCGCACCGGCCACCGAGGCGAGGAGCTCGAGCGAACGCAGCCGTCCATCCAGGGAGTCGGCTTGGTGCACGGTGATGAGTTCGTCGGCACCGGTCTGCTCGGCGAAGTCCGCAAGGT
>JAURVW010000597.1 GCA_030655275.1 Solirubrobacteraceae bacterium | reverse complement strand
TTTTGTTGAAGGTTGGTGAACGGCGTCCGGCCGATGCAGGGCCGGAGGGCCACCGGGGTACGATGGCGCCGTGCAGCGCCTCCTCCCCGCTCTCGCCGCGTTCGCGCTGGTCTTCGCCGGTGTCGGTGCGGCGATCCTCGTGTTCGCCTCGCGCGACGGCAGCTCGCTGGAGCAGCAGGAACGCGCGCCTGCGAAGGCGATCACCGGCCCCGACGGTCTGCCCGTCGGCAACGTGCTCATCGAGTACCGCCGCGAGCGCGACGGCATCCGGATCGGCCAACTCGCCGAGCGCCTCGGCGCGATCGACACCGAACCGACGCGCGCCGCCGGTCAGGCGATCGTCGCGAAGGAGGTCGACACCGGTGAGGGCGTCACCGCGCACACCGGGAGCGCCGACCTCCAGGTCGCCAAGGCGACCGATCCCCTCCTCGCCGCCTTCGTGCGCGAGCACCTCGGAAGGAGCGGGCCGTGAGCCTCGACCTCGTGCGCATCGCCCTCTGCCAGATCGACGCCGTCGTCGGCGACGTGGAGGGCAACACCGAGCGGATCGCCGCGGCCATGAAGGACGCCAGTGCCGCCGGGGCGCGGATCGCGGTCTTTCCCGAGCTCGCGATCTCCGGCTACCCGCCGGAGGACCTCCTCCTGCGCGAACGCTTCCTCCGCGACTGTCGTGACGCCATCGGCGATCTCGCGGCCGAGGCGCCCGAGGGGCTCGTCTCCGTGGTCGGCTGGCCCGAGCGCGACGAGGACGTCTACAACGCGGCGGCGATCCTCGACGATGGCGACGTCATCGCCAGCTACCGCAAGATGCACCTGCCGAATTACGGCGTGTTCGACGAGCTGCGGTACTTCCAGGAGGGCGCCGGTCCCGCGACATTCGCGCTCGACGGTCATCGCATCGGCATCACGATCTGCGAGGACATCTGGCAGCCGTCGGATCCGCTCGAGCGCGAGGCCCTCTCGGGTGCCCGGCTGATCCTCAACCTCTCCGCCTCGCCGTACGACCTCGGCAAGGGCGAGCGTCGCGAGCGCATGCTCGCCACCCGCGCGCGCGACAACGTCGCCGCGATCGCCTACTGCGGGCTCGTCGGCGGCCAGGACGAACTCGTCTTCGACGGCCGCTCCGCCGTGCTCGGCCACGACGGAGCCGTCCTCGCGCGCGGCAAGGAGTTCGAGGAGGACCTCCTCGTCTGCGACGTCGACCTCGAGGTGATCGGCGCCGCGCGTCTGCGCGACACCCGTCGGCGTCGCCCGGCCCGGCTGGCCCAGGGCGAGGTGCCGGTGATCGCCGCCGTCTCGACCGTCCTGCGCCAACGCGTTGCCGAAAGCGACGAGGCCGTCGCCGCCGAGGCCGGCGACTCCCCGCTCCTCGGCGCGAACGAGCAGGCCGGCGACGGCGCGCTGCCCGCCGCGATCGGTGGCGGCCGGATCACCGAGCCGCTCACCGGACCGGCCGAGGCGTACGCCGCCCTCACTCTCGGGCTGCGCGACTACTGCCGCAAGAACGGCTTCGGCCACGTGGTGATCGGTCTCAGCGGCGGTATCGACTCCACGCTCGTCGCGCTGCTCGCCGTCGACGCGCTGGGCAAGGACTGCGTCACGGGCGTCACGATGCCGTCGCGGTACACGTCGGACGGCACGAAGGGCGACGCGCACGAGTTCGCAACGCGCCTCGGCATCCCGATCCACGAGATCGCCATCGAGGGACCGTTCAAGGCCTTCGAGGAGGCGCTCGCCCCCACGTTTGCGGGCCGCGAGCCCGATCTCACGGAGGAGAACCTGCAGGCGCGCGTGCGCGGCACCCTGCTCATGGGCCTCTCGAACAAGTTCGGTTGGCTGGTGCTCACCACCGCCAACAAGTCCGAGACCTCCGTCGGCTACTCCACGCTCTACGGCGACATGGCCGGTGGCTTCGCCCCGCTCAAGGACACGCCGAAGATGCTCGTCTTCGAGCTCTCCGCCTGGCGCTCCACGCGCGACGGCGACGAGCTCGTCCCGCCGGAGGTGCTCACGCGCCCGCCGTCGGCCGAGCTGCGCCCCGACCAGAAGGACGAGGACTCCCTTCCGCCCTACGAGATCCTCGACGCGATCATCGTGGGATACGTCGAGCGCGACCTCTCCCGCGACCAACTCATCGCGAGCGGTCTGCCCGCCGAGCACGTCGACCGCGCCCTCTCCCTGATCGACCGCGCCGAGTACAAGCGCCGCCAGGGACCGCCCGGCATCCGCCTCACCAGCCGGGCCCTCTCCCGTGATCGGCGCGTGCCGATCACGAACCGCTACCCACCGGGCTGATCGGCCAGGCTCGGCCGCCGTCGCCCGCGTCGAATCGACGCGGGCAACGGCGCACGAGCGCCTGGAGGCAGATCGTCGGTCGTTCCCGTCTGCGAATCGATCCCAGCGCGGGCTTCAGCCCGCGACGAGCTTGTAGGTCACGGACGGCCCGCCGGTCAGGAGGGATGCGAGTGCAACGCGAAGCTCCTCTGCGTGCCCCTCGAGCTCGGCCGCCTCCAGACCGTCGGCGAAGACGACTCCGAGCAGCGCTCCGCCGTCGGCCGGCTCGGTCTCCTGCACGTCGTCGAGCCCCAGCTCGCGGAAGGCCTGCCGAAGCTCCTGGCCCAGTTCGGCACGGTCAGGGACGGCAAAGAAGTCGACGCGGCTCATAGCGCGACGCTACCCGACCCGCCAGCGCGCAACAGGTCTTCGGCTCGGATCGGCGCACGCCGACTGCCTGTTCCGCATCGCAGTCCAGGCCAATCCGCGAGTCCCAGACCCGGCTACCACAAAAACACATAGTGAGAGTCGGAAATGGCCAGCGTCGAACAGCGTTGAGCTAGCACACACCTGACACATCTGGCGGGTGTCACCCCGACGTAAATAAAGTTCTGCGAAGCCCTTGCCGCTGCGCGATCGGTGACGTAGGTTCGTGCCGCCGCTACCACCAAGAACTGGTGCCGCGGCACATGACAGTGTTACGCCACCACGGTGGTGTCCATTTGTCGTGCGTCATTTCATCAAAGGAGTCCCTATGTTCCTTCGCAAGTCCGGCGTCGCGCTCAGCGCTGCGCTGCTCACCAGCACCATCGCCGCATCCGGCGCCTCAGCCGCTGGCACCACCCAGGTCTCCTGCAGCAACGGCGTGGTTTCCGTCACCGCTGCAGCCGGCACCACCAACGCGATCAGCGTCGTCGACGCTGGCGCCGGCAAGTACACCATCCAGGACATCGGCAACGGCGCAACGCTCGGCTACTCCGCCGGCGGCTGCCTCAGCGGTATCTCGAACTACACCGCGAACAAGGGCACGATCACCGTCAGTGGAACGATCGCCCGCGTGAACGTGAGCTCGGGTGACCTCACCGATGTCGTGAACCTCGACGGTCTGGCCGGCAAGGCGGCCATCTACGGCGGCAACGGCGACGACCTCCTCTACGCCGGCAACGGCAACACCACCATCAACGGTGGAGCCGGGAACGACGACATCGAAGGCGGCGCGGGCGACGACCTCATCGCCGGTGACATCGGCGTCGACACCATCAGCGCCGAGGGTGGCAACGACACCATCTTCGCCTCGGACGGCTACGCCGACACGATCGACGGCGGCTCGGGCACCGACAACGCCAACGTCGACATCGAGCTGTCGGTCGTGAACGTCGAGACGGTCACCTTCTAGCCCTCACCTCCGACGATCGATGTGGGCCGCGGTCGGGACACCCCGGCCGCGGCCCGCATCGTCAGTCGCGCGCGTCGATCTGCGGCGGCAGCAGCGCGATCGTCACGCGCGACGACGCGCAGAGGCGGTCGCGGTCGTCGCGGTGCTCGATGTCCCAGAGCTGGGTGGTGCGACCACCGTGGATGCGGCGCGCCGTCGAGGTGAGCCGTCCCTTGCCGGAGAACGGCCTCAGGAACGCGGTGTTGTTCGACATGCCGACCGCGCCGCCGCCCTTGGGGATCGCGGTGAGCGCCCCGCCGATCGACGCCGCGGACTCCGCGACCAGTGCGTAGACGCCGCCGTGGAGCAGCCCGAACGGCTGCTGGTGGCGGTGGTCGATGTCGACGAAGCAGACGACCTCCTCCGTCGTCGCGCTCTGCACCTGGACCCCGAGGGTGCCGTCGAGCGTCTGCTCCGGCGGGAGCATGGTCGGCATGATCACCTCGCCCTCCTGCGTCGTCCACTGGAAGCTGGCGCTGGTCTCGGACATGCAGCGCAGGCTAGCCAGCTTCCCTATCCTCTGACGGTCGATGGCCGGACTCGCCGATCTTCAGCCCGACCGCCGCGCGGTCCTCCAGCTCCTGGTCGGTCGTGGCCGCGGCTACGACCAGATCGCGGAGCTCCTGCAGCTGTCCGAGATGGTCGTGCGGCGTCGCGCGCACGACGCCATCACCGTGCTCGCGGGCGGCCGCGGCGACATCGACGACGTGCAGCGCGCCCTCCTGTGCGACTACCTCGTCGGCGAACTGCCCGCCTCTCGCCGCGCCGAGGCCCGCACCCTCCTCGCCGACGATGCCGCCGCCCGCCGTTGGGCCCGCGGCGCCGCCGCCCGCCTCTCCGCCATCCCCGGCGCCCAGCTCCCGGAGTTGCCCGCCGAGGACGAGGAGGTCGCCGAGGCCCTCGACGCCCTCGACCAGCGCCGCGAGCGCAAGGTCGAGCTCGAGAAGGAATCCAAGCTCGGCGCCTGGCTCGTCGTCGCCGGCATCGCCGTGGCCGTCATCGCCGCGGTCGCGATCCTCGCCTTCTACGTCGGCAACAAGGACGACGACGCCGGCACCACCATCGGATCGGGCGACACCCCCACCGAGACCGCCGAACCGACCTCCTCCACCGACGCCAAGCCGATCATCGGCGCCGATCTCGCTCCGCCGAGCGGCGGCGGTGGTCCTGCCGGCCAGGCCGTGCTGCAGGAGAGCGAGCAGGGCCCGATCAAGCTCGCCCTCAACGCAACCGGACTCCAGCCGCCGCGCGCCCTCGACGACGGTCGCGGCACCGACTACGCCTTCTGGATGGACGGCCCGGACGTCGATCCGCTCTACCTCGGCTTCTACAACACCGAGGACTCCGCCGAGGCCCGCACCAACCTCTCGAAGGGCAACATCAAGCTCGGCGCCCTCCTCGACGGCGGCTCCGCACCGGCCGTCGATGCGAAGACGCTCGAGAAGTACACCCGTATCTTCATCACGCGCGAGACCGTCTCCGGGCAGCAGAAGCCGTCAAAGCCCGGCACCGTCGTCCTGACGGGTCAGCTCGAAGGCGTCCGGGCGTAGACCCGGCGCCGCCGGAGCGCGGCGACGCCCCACGCGCGACGTGTGGACGCGTTCGGCGACGCCCCACGCGCGACGTGTGGACGCGCTGCTTCCGATCGGCCGCGCGGCGCGTCTAGTCCGTGAGGCGCCGCAGGTCCCGCACGAGCAGGAGATGCGACAGGCGCGACACGGTGACCGCGAGGTCGTCGAGCACGTCGACGGCCTCCTTGCGGCGCTCGGGGTTGCGCGACTGTAGTGAGGGTCCGAGAAGCTGCTGGAGCAGCCCGGCCTCACGGTCGGCGGACGAGCGGAAGGTACGCAGGTGGCGGGCACCGATGCCGTAGCGCGAGAGCGCGGCGGCGACGAGGATGATCTCGCGCTCGGCGTCGTCGAAGACCGGGCCATCGGCGCCGGTCTTGCCGGTGATCAGGCCGAAGTCGATGAGTTCGCGCAGGAGCTTCTCGTCGGTGCCCGGCTCGTTGAGGATGTCGGAGCGCAGGTGGAACGAGCCCTTGGAGAGCACGGAGACGTTCGACGTGCGCTGCCCCTCGTGGCGTGGTTCACGCGGCTCCTCCGAGGACGACGTCTCGCGGCCGCGGTCGACGGCGTTGTCGGCGCTGCCACGGCCGGCCGCGAGCTCTTGGCGGATGACCCGCAGCGGGAGGAACTCGTCGCGCTGCATGCGCAGGATGGCCCGCAGACGATCGATGTCGGTCTGCGAGTAGAGCCGGTAGCCACCGGAGGTGCGCTGCGGCGTGATCAGTCGCTGGTCCTCGAGGTACCGGATCTTGGAGATCGAGATGTCGGGGAACTCCTGGCGGAGCGTCTGGCAGACCGCGCCGATCGTCGCCCCGCGGCCACGTGGGCCGTCGGCTCGTTCCGGGCGGCCGTCGACCTGACCCTCGTCTTCGGCGGATGGACGCGCCATCAGCCGCTCAGGAACGTGAGCTTGTACTTGCCGATCTGGAGCTCGTCGCCGTCCTCGAGACGGTGCGAGTCGATGCGGCGACGGTTCACGTAGGTGCCGTTGAGCGAGCCGAGGTCCTCGAGCCAGTACGCGGCGCTGCGGCGCAGCACGCGGGCGTGATCGCGCGAGACGGTCACGTCGTCGAGGAACAGGCCGGCGTCCGGGCGACGACCGATGGTGAGGCGCTCGTCGGTGATGGCGACGCTCTCCCCCACGCGCCCGCCGCCGGAGCGGATGACGATCGCGGCACCGGTCGACGCCACGACCGCGTCGAGGTCGACCGGGACGAATTCGCCGGTCTCGTCGTCGACGCGGTACGCGGGATCGCGATGATGATCGGGGTCGCCGACGAACGCACCGCACTTCTGGCAGTAGTTCGCGCCTTCGGCGTTGACGAACCCGCAGTCCGGGCAGTGGCGCGCCACCGCTCGACCTTTAGCGCGTCGGTGCGGTGTCGCCGTCGTCCGGCAGATCCACGCGGCCAGCGAGGATGTCGGTCAGGCGGGCGACGTCGTCGCCGGTGAGGATGTCGTCGCCACGCTCGTGCTTCTTGCGCAGGCGATTGACCAGCTCAGCACGGAGGATGTCGATCTTGCCGTGCAGGATGCGACGGCGGTATGAGATCTCGACTTCTTCGTCGGTCAGCTGATGGATGAGGTCCTTCAGCTCCTGATCGGAGAGAGAACCGAGATCGGGGAACGTGTCCATTTGAGACGGCAGGCTCCGGTCGGGAGATCCGAACCATAACCACATTCGACGCGTGACCACCCCCACGCAACGAACCATGCTCGCCGGGGCCCCGGAACGTACTCCCTCTACCTGAGGTTCAGGGCGTGAAAACCCAGGGATTCCGGGGGTTGTCAGCGGCACCCATCACCTCGTTGAGCAAAGCTCAGAACCTGGCCATCCGATGGACGAGCGCCGTCCTCCCACCCGAGGACGTGTGCCGGGCCCGATCGACCGGCGACGCCGCGGAGCGCCAGGGAACGCGAGCGGGCTCCGCCGAGGCGGGTCGCGGTCAGCTCGGTTTGCGCGAGATGGGCGGCCGCGTGAACGTCGCCCGGGCGTAGAGCACGCTCGCGATGTACGCCAGCACCACGCCGATCCACAGGAGCCAGTGCGCGAGGTCCTCGGCGCCGGCGATCGCGAAGAAGAGCGACGACATGATCGGCCACACGCCGATCCGGCCGAACCAGTTGATCGTGAGCGCACCGCGGCGAGCCAGGGCCACGCGTCCGAGCGCGAGCATGAGCACCTCACGCACGAGCAGCAGCGCGAGCACCGTGCGCGGCAGCAGATCGAAGTGCCAGGCGACCGCGGCGCCGGCGATGATCATGAGCCGGTCGATGATCGGGTCCATGAGCGCGCCGAGACGGCTGTACTGGCCCGTCACGCGTGCCACGACGCCATCGAGGTAGTCGCCCCAGGCCACGAGCCCGTAGAGCACCGCCGCGGCCGTCGAGTGCCCGTCGCCGGACTTCAGCGCGAAGATCACGAAGAGGACGAGCCCGACCAGCCGCAGGTAGCCCACGAGATTGGGCAGCGTGAATGGCCGCAGCGGGCTCCCGGGCAACGTGGAGGGAGGCGGGGCTGCGGAGCGGTCGAGGCCGAGCAGGCGGCGAAGCCCGCTCGGCTGACCGTCCGGGGTCATGGTGCCGTGGCGAGGTGTGCCCGCACGACGGGCACCGGGTCGGCC
>JAURVW010000817.1 GCA_030655275.1 Solirubrobacteraceae bacterium | reverse complement strand
GTGGTAACTGCGTGGGGGAAATACCTTTTCCCATTCCGAACAGAGCAGTCAAGCCCCACAGCGCCGATGGTACTTGGCCCGCAAGGGCCCGGGAGAGTAGGTCGCCGCCGGTTCCTTCGACAGTAAGCCGCTTCCACACTCGTGTGGGAGCGGCTTTTGTCATTTCTGGGGTCGCTTCCACCTGCTTGGTGGGCGCGGCCCTTTTTGTCGTTCCCGCGCCGGCCCGCCACTCGTGAGAACTGCCGTCCGCGTCCGAGGGCGTCTTGATCGGACGCCATTTCAATCCCGTCGGCGCCAATGTTCACTCTTGTCCGCTTTGGCCGAGTAGAACAAGAGAGCAGGCGCCGCGCTCCGTGTCAGATCGGATCGCCAGCCCTCGACCTTCTCCCATGCTCAAGCTCTCCGATGGTCAGATCGTCCTTTCCGCGACGGACCTGACGAACCACCTCGCGTGTGGGCACCTGACACAGCAGCGGCTCGGCGTGGTGCGGGGAGAGCGCAAGCGGCCGCAGAAGTCCGAAAGCGCGCACGCTGATCTGTTGCGCGAACGGGGCGACGCCCACGAGAAGGCTGAGCTCGACAAGCTCACTGAAGGCGCGGGTGGCGACTGGGTCGAGCTGCCGTCGGTTCGTCGCTACGACGCTGCCGGCAAGTACCTGCCGCCGACGGCCGAGCTCCTCAAGGAGGCTGCGGAGGCGACCCGAGCGGCGATGCATGCCGGGACGAAGCTGCTCTTCCAAGCGTCGTTCTTCGACGGTCGCTGGCAGGGAGCGACCGACTTCCTGCGTCGCGTCGATCTCACTGACGCGCCCGACGACCGCACCCGCCAGCTGATCCAGGACTCAAAGCTCGGTGGCTACGCCTACGAGGTGCTCGACACGAAGCTCTCCAAGGTCGTGAAGCCGCATGTCGTGCATCAGCTGCTGATCTACAGCCGGCTGGTCGGCCGGATCCAGGGCGTCGAGCTGCCGATCGCTTGGGTCATCCTGGGCAACGGCCAGCACGAGCCCGTCGACCTCACGCAGTACGGCGCCCTGCACCGGCGCGTCGTGCGACGGTTCGAGGCCGTCACCGAGGCTGCCACCGTCGAGACGTATCCCGAGCCGGTCGCGCACTGCCCGATCTGCTCGCTCTCCGGCGAGTGCGACGCGCGTCTGCGGGCCGACGACCATCTCTCGCTCATCGCGAACGCCCGCCGCGGGCAGCGCCAGCAGCTCGTCGAGCTCGGCCTACCGACGGTCGCCTCGCTCGCCGGCGTCGCGGCCGATGTCGACGCGGGCCTGCTTGCCGAGACGGTCGCAGTCTCGCCCGGCGCAAGCGGCCCCGGCACGCAGGCCCCGTCGAGCACGCTTACCCCCGAGTCACCGCCCATGCTTACCCCCGAGTCACGGCGCACGCTCACCGCGGAGTCGCTGCGCTCGCTCGGTGCCGAGCGCTTCGAGACCCTGCGCTCCCAGGCTGCGCTGCAGGTGCAGTCGCGAACGTCGGGCGTGCCGGTGCGCAAGATCCTCGAGCCGACGCGCCGAGCCGGCCTCGCGCTGCTGCCCGAGCCGAGCGACGGCGACATCTTCTTCGACCTCGAGGGCGACCCGTACGTCGGTGAGTCCGGCATCGAGTACCTCTGGGGTTGGTCGCGGACCGGCGCCGGCGGCGCCTACGACTGTCGCTGGGCGCACGACGAGGCGGGGGAGAGGGCGGCGCTGGAGGCGTTCGTCGATCACGTGCTCGAGCAGCGCAAGATCCATCCGGGGCTGCACGTGTTCCACTACGCGCCGCACGAGCGCTCCAAGCTGCTGGAGCTCTCGACGAAGCACGCGACGCGTGAGCGTGAGGTCGACACGCTGGTGCGGTCCGGCGTGCTCGTCGATCTCTACGCGGTCGTCGGCCGAGCGCTGCAGGTCGGCGAGGAGTCGTACTCCCTCAAGAAGCTCGAGCGCCACCACGCGTTCGAGCGGCTGGAGCGCAGCGTGCGGGAGGGCGGCGGCTCGATCGTCGCCTACGAGGCGTGGCTCGAGGATCCGACCGCCGACGAGCTCCTGGAAAGCATCCGGGCCTACAACGAAGAGGACTGTCGGTCGACCTGGTCGCTGCGCGACTGGCTGCAGGGCGTGATCCTGCCCGAAGCCCAGGCTCAGTGGCCCGACGTCGACTGGGCCGAGCTCCGCGCGCCGGAGGACGAGGACGAGGTTCCCGAGCCGGCCTGGATCGCGGACGTGCAGCGCGTCGCCGAGCGCCTCCACGAGGGACTGCCCGAGGAGCCCGCCGACGACCCGCCCGAGCAGGCCGAGCGTCGCCTCGCCGGGGACCTCCTCTTCTACCTGCGTCGCGAGCAGAAGCCCGAGTGGTGGCGCTACTTCGAGCTCTTGGCCGCCGACCCGATCAGGCTGATCGATGAGCGCGAGGCCCTCGGCGGGCTCCAGCTCGACAAGACCGTCGAGCCGGTCTCGCCCGGCAAGGGTTCCCGCTCGCTCGACTACACCTTCAGCTTCCCGCCGCAGGACTTCAAGCAGCCGATGACGACCATCGACCCGGTCACGGAGAAGGGCGTCAACCTCGTGCGGGTCGACATCGGCGCGAGCCGCGCCGTGATCCGCCGGGTGAAGACGGCGGCCGACGATCCGTTCCCCGCGTCGATCGTTCCCGGCGTGCCCGTCGATGCGACCGAGCAGCGCCGCGCACTCGAGGCCCTCGCCGACGTGATCCTCGGTGGCTTCGGCAAGTGCGCATCGCCGCCCGGCAAGGGGAAGGCCGCCTCGGACGCTGCCAGCGCGATCTGGCGGCCGGAGCCGCAGCCGCACGGGCGCTTCGCTGCCGTCCGCGCCCTGCTACGCCGCGAGCCTCCGCGCCTCACAGGCGACGCCGCGCTCGGCGAGTCGACCGAGCAGCTAGTCGCAGCCACCCTGGCTCTCGATCACTCCGTTCTTCCCGTCCAGGGCCCGCCCGGAACCGGCAAGACCTACAACGCCGCCCGCATGATCGTGGCTGCGCTCAAGGCCAAGAAGCGCGTTGGCATCTCCGCCCAGTCGCACGCGGGCATCACGAACCTGCTGCGCGCCGTCGAGCGCCACGCGGTCGACATCGGCTTCACCTTCACAGGCGCCTACCGAGGCGACCCCGACAACTACACCAGCGCTTCGGGCTGCGTGATCGTCGAGGAGACCAACGATCCCATCGACAAGGACCTGCCCCAGCTCGTCGCCGGCACCGCCTGGTTCTTCGCCCGCGAGCTCCACCGCCGCCCCGAACCCTCCTTCGATCTGATCTTCATCGACGAAGCCGGCCAGTTCTCTCTGGCCCAGGCCTGCGCCGTCGGCACCTCGACGCACAACCTGGTCCTGCTCGGCGATCCACAGCAACTACCCCAGGTGACGCAGGCCGACCACCCGCACGGCTCAGGTGCCTCGGTCCTGGAGCACATTCTCAACGGCCACCCGACCGTGCCGGAAGGTCGGGGCGTCTTGCTGACGCAGACGTGGCGAATGCACCCGGCCATCTGCGACTTCGTCTCGGAGCACAGCTACGAAGGCAAGCTGCACGCGCAGGAGGATTGCGCGCGGCGCGAGGTGCGAGCCGGCGGCGACCTGACGGGTGCCGGCATCCGAACGATCGAGGTCGAGCACCAAGGCAACAGCCAGTGGAGCCAAGAGGAAGCCGACGCAATCGCGAGCGCCTGCCGCGACCTCCTCGACGGCGGCACGGTGACCGAGCCCCTCCGCGACGCGCCCGAAGTCATCGCGAGAGCAGTTGTCGCCAGCAGGCCGCTCCCGCCAAACGTCACCCACGACGACGGGATGATCACGCGCCCTCTCGCCCCGCGCGACATCCTCGTCGTCGCCCCATACAACCTCGCCGTCCAGCGCATCGCGAGCGCGGTCCCGAAGGGCGTCCGAGTCGGCACCGTCGACAAGATCCAGGGCCAAGAGGCCCCGGTCGTCTTCTACGCGCTGACCTGCTCCACGGCCGAAGACGTCCCGCGCGGCCTCGATTTCCTCTTCGACGCGAACCGCCTCAACGTCGCGATCTCGCGCGCGCAGAGTTTGGCAGTGCTGGTGCACTCGCCCCAGCTCCTCGACGCGCACTGCCGAACCCTCGAAGCGATGCAGCTCGTCGATGGAGCTTGCAGCCTCGTCGATGCCGAGACGACTGCGTGAATGCGGTCACGAACTGAAAGGACACCCCACATGGATTGGACACGCTGGCTGTACCGGGAAGAGAAGCTGCATTCAGCGGTTCTGGCGGAGCGTCGCGCGGGGGAGCACGGCGGGTTTTGCAGCTTCATTTGCCGCGCGCATGCGGTATCGAGCGGGGCTCGATGAGGGGGGGCTTTACCGACTACCAGGCCAAGTACTACGCGCACGAACTCCAGCGCAGTTATGCCAGCGATCACGTCGGCAAGCTGGCCGGCCTCCTGTTTGACGCACAGGTAGAACCCAAACCGCACCAGATCGATGCTGCTCTGTTCGCGCTCCAAACGCCGTTCCTGAAGGGCGTCATCCTCGCCGACGAGGTCGGCCTCGGCAAGACGATCGAGGCCGGAATTGTCATCAGTCAGTACTGGGCTGAACGCAAGCGCAACATCTTGATTGTCACGCCGTCTTCGACGCCGGCGGCGGCCGTCGGGCCGAGTTCGGCACCACAGCCAAATGCCACGACCGCCTCCGCGCACCAGCCCAGTTCAACGAACGCGAGGACTTCGTCACGCTGGGTGAGCCCCTCATCGCGGCGCATGTGCCGTCCCGAGTTCTACGCCACCGGCACCGGCACCAAAGGATCGTGGCTGAACTACAGGTACACGCCGGCTCGAATCCTGAAGGACTTCGCTGGGCGGACTGACGCGGCTGCGTGAGACAGGCGGTTGACTGCGGCGCAGTCGATGGGAGTTCCACCGAGATCCGGCGCCGCCGTGGGACACTCGATCTGTGAGCGGACCTTTCGACGCGTCGACGCCCGGGCCTCGCGACCACCTCGTCACGCGAGCCCTCGAGCAGGCGCTCGCTGATCTCGAACCCGACTCGTTTGTCACAGAAGACCTCGAGGTCGCGGAAGCGCCGCGCCGGCTCGCTCGCCATCTCGGTATCGCCGTTCAGCAGGCGCTTACCTCCCTCGCCGAGTCCTCCGACGACGCCCTCGCCGCCCAAGCAACCCAGCTCAACACCCTCCTCGACCAGGCCGACCCCGAGGAGGTCGGCGACCTCATCGCATTCCCGCCGCGCATCCTCACCGAGCTGCGCACGCCGGCCCCGGCCGGCGGCTACGCGAAGCCAGCCCGCCTCCCAAAGACGCCGCTTGGCCAGTCCGACCTCCTCGTCAACGCCGTCGGCCAGCCGAACATCGGAAGCGAACTCCAAGCCGAACTGGCCACCGCGACGCGTGTCGACCTCCTGTGCGCGTTCGTGATCTTGAGCGGGGTTTCGCAGCTGCGCGAGGCGCTGCGAGGCGTGATCGACCGGGGCGGAGAGGTGCGGGTCATCACGACGACGTACATGGGGGCGACCGAGCGGGCGGCCGTCGATGCGCTGGTCGAGCTCGGGGCGACGGTGAAGATCGCGCTGGATGCGCGGACCACGAAGTTGCACGCGAAGGCGTGGCTGATCGAGCGGCCTGCGGAGATGACGACGGCGTTCATTGGGTCATCGAACCTGTCGCACACCGCGCTGTTTGACGGGCTCGAGTGGAACGTGCGGCTCTCGACGCAGGATGCGCCGTTCGTGGTGGATCGGGTACGCACGATGTTCGCGGCGCACTGGGCCTCTGAGCAGTTCGACGACTACGACCCTGCGGTGCGACCCGCCGACGCCGACCGGCTTGACGCGGCGCTCGCGAGCAACAACCTGCGGCGGTCTGGGACGGCCGACGTGCCATTTGCCGCGATCGACGTGCGCGCGTATCCGCATCAGCAGCGGATGCTCGACCGGCTCGACGTGGAGCGGAATCGCCACGACCGGCATCGCAACCTGATCGTCGCGGCAACGGGCACCGGCAAGACGGTCGTCGCAGCGCTGGACTACCGGCGGCTGTGCTCGTCAGCGGCGTTCGGCGGGTCGACGAAAGTCGGGCGGCGACCGTCGCTGCTGTTCGTCGCGCACCGGGAGGAGATCCTGCGGCAGGCGCTCGCGACGTACCGGCAAGTGCTGAGCGATCCGGGCTTCGGTGAGCTGCACGGCGGCGGCACCGTCGGGACCGGCCGGCACCTGTTCGCGATGGTGCAGACGCTGACCCACGGCGGGCGCGAGCTACCGGCAGCGGATGAGTTCGACGTGGTCGTCGTCGATGAGTTCCACCACGCCGAGGCCAGCACGTACAAGCGGCTACTCGGGCACCTGGAGTCGCGCGAGCTCCTCGGGCTCACGGCTACGCCGGAGCGCGGCGACCAGCTCGACATCCTCCACTACTTCGACGGCCGGATCGCGGCGGAGCTGCGGCTCTGGGAAGCGATCGACGAGGGCTTCCTCGTGCCGTTCCAGTACTTCGGCGTCGCGGACGACGTGGACCTGAGCCAACTCACGTGGTCGCGCGGCGACTACGACCGCGGGCAGATCGAGCGGCTCTACACCGCGAACGACGGTCGCGTGATCCAGGTGCTGCGGGCGTTGCGGCGGGTCGTCGCGCGGCCGGAGGAGATGCGGGCGCTGGGGTTCTGCGTTGGCAAGGCTCACGCGCACTTCATGGCGGCGTCCTTCAACCGGCATGGACTTCCCTCGGTGGCGCTTACGGGCGAAGACAGCACCAGCTACCGCAACGAGGTGCTCAACCAGCTCCGGCAAGGTCAGCTGCGCTGCGTGTTCAGCGTCGACGTACTCAGCGAGGGCGTGGACGTCCCGTCTGCCGACACCGTTCTGCTGCTGCGGCCTACGCAGTCGCCGGTCGTCTTCGCGCAGCAACTCGGTCGAGGGCTGCGGCTCGCAGACGGGAAGAGCCACCTCACCGTGCTCGACCTCATCGGGCAGCAGCACCGCGAGTTCCGGATGCAGGACCGCCTCGGCGTCCTGATCGACCGCCGTCGCGGGCCGGTGCTCAAGCAGGTCGAAGAGGCATTTCCGTTTCTGCCGGCGGGGTGCTCGATCGTGCTCGAACAGCAGGCGCAGGAGACGGTGCTTGAACACCTGCGTGCTGCCGCCAAGCGAGGCGGCGTAGCGGCGATGGCGGCCGACCTTCGAGCGCACCAAGGTGACGGCGACCTCGCCTGGTTCCTCGACTCGACCTCCCGGGAAGTCGACGACCTCTACCGCGCGTCGAAGGCTTCGTGGACCGCGGTGCGGCGCGCGGCAGGCCGAAGTGCCGCGGAGGGCGGTCCGGATGTTGCGACGGAGGCTCGCCTCCTGGAACAGCTGCGCCGCCTCCGCCACCTCGACGACGCCGAGCGCACGCGCGTCTACGGCGAATGGCTCTCGGGCGAGTCGGCGCTGCAGGTGCACGGGCTCGGTGAGCGCGATCGCCGCCTGGCTCGCATGCTCGTGTGGGGCGTGTGGGGCGGCAAGACGCCGGCCGGTGGGGTGCAGGCTGGCCTCGACGCGCTCTGGGGCTACCCAGCGGTCCGAGATGAGCTGCGGCAACTCCTGGGCGTGCTCGACGCGCGGTCGTCGACACTGACGCGCCCCTCGGCGCTCGCGCCCGAGGTCCCGCTCTCAGTGCACGCGCGGTACACCCGCCCCGAGATCATCGCGGCCTTGCGCCCCGACGGAGATGCCCCCGCGAAGCCGTTCACGCCACAAGCGGGCGTCCACCGCGAAGAGGCTGCGGGCGCGGACCTCTTCTTCGTCACCCTCCGCAAGACCGAGCGCGACTACTCGCCCACCACGATGTACCGCGACTACGCGATCACCCGCGACCGCTTCCACTGGGAGTCCCAAGCGAAACAACACACGGGGCTCGAGGCCGTTCAGCGCTACATCCACCACGCCGAGCGCGGCAGCAACGTCCTTCTCTTCGTGCGCGAAGCGAACGACGACGACCTCGGCGCCACTACGCCCTTCATGTTCCTCGGTCCGCTTCGGTACCTCTCACACGAGGGCGAGCGCCCCGTGCGGTTCACGTGGAAGCTCGAGACGCCGATGCCAGAAGAGATGTTCGAGGTCGCGCGCAGCGTGGCCGTGGCGTGATGTGCGGGCATGAGCCGCGTGGAGCCCGTTCCCGCCAAACCAGCTGGGTCAAATCGACGCCCTAGGCGCCCCCGCCTCGCTTAGGCTCGCGCCATGCAGCTCGGCGTTTGGCGTTCTGATGGTGGCGAGGGTCGGCCGTTGCGTTTGGGGGCTGCCCGCCTCGACTTTGAGTCGCGGCTTCGCGACTGGGTGGCCTCCGATCCCGCGATCGTGGAGGAAGGGCTGCAGGTGCTCGGCACGGAAGTTCACTTGGACTCGCGGCGCCGGGTTGACGTTCTCGCGATCGATCCGCTTGACCGCCTAGTGGTTGTTGAGATAAAGGCCAATGCGCTGACTCGGGATGTCGTGGCGCAAACCCTCGACTACGTCGCGAGGCTGCAGTCCATGTCGAGAGCGGAGCTTGAGGCGGTGCTTGCGAACCCGCGTCACGTCGCCAGTCGGGCGCTCACGGCGCCGGACTGGGTAGCCCCCGAGTCTGCGCTGGATCCCGCGTCCCGAGAGGACGTGCAAGGAATCGCTGTGGGGATAGGCGAACGCGCTGATCTCACGCGGGTCGCTGAGTACCTTTCTGCTCGCGAGGTTCCCATTCGTCACATCGCGTTCGATCTGTTCCAAGCCGGGGACGACCTGCTCTTGGTGCGGCGCATCGAGCCCAGTGCGGCCCAGAGTGAGCCCGAAGGCAGGCGCATGCGATCGCCCTCGGTTTCCCTGGAGACCTTGTTCGCCCACCCGGCCTTGCTTCCGGCGCGGCAGGCGCTCGTAGAGCTAGTCGATGTCGCAAGCAGCATTGGGCTGCATACACGGACGTACGTGCACAGCGTGATGTTCGCGTCTGCTCAGAACAAGTCACGCATGCTCTTCACGATCTCCGTGACTGGCACGGAAGCGAGGCTGTACTGCGCCCCGGACGTCTTCGCCGAGTTCTACGGCACCGACCCCGCTGACGTAAAGGCTGTCGTTGGCGCCGGGATCGCGGGTCACCCGCGCGTGCTCGACGAACCGCTCGTCCGCGCGCTGACGGAGGCTCTTCCGGATTGGGTGGCGGACGCCAGCGGGCACACGCTGCGGAGCGCAATCGAAGCCGTGCTCCGGGCCCACGGGCCGCTGGCGCTCGACGCGCTGACCGAGGAGCTCAACGCTCGCGAACTCTATGCGCGCGCTGACGGCGAGCCTATCCCGAGGGACCAAGTCCAAGCGAGAATCAGCAAGATGCTAGGGCTGATAATTGAGGACGGAATCGCGAGCCTTGTCGAGGAGATATAGGTCGACGTCGCGAAGCCGCCGGTATACGTTGACTCCATGGCGCGTGCTGACTGGTGCAGTTCAGAGGTATACGAGTTTTACGACCAGTGGCGTCGTGATTGCCTCGTCGGCGACGGTGCTCTCTTCACCGATGGTGAGATCTGGACCGCTGGGAATTTGGACCAGCTTCAGACGACGATTGGCGTGGAGCACCGTGGCAGCGGGTCGTTCATCGACAAGTTGCAGGAGCAGCTAGAGGGCCACGACCCCGAGGTGCGCCA
>JAURVW010000591.1 GCA_030655275.1 Solirubrobacteraceae bacterium | reverse complement strand
TGCGAAGGTCGGGAGTTCGACTCTTCTCACCGGCACCAATTCGACAAGCCCGACAGGCGAACGACCTGTCGGGCTTTTTCTTTTCCGGGGACCGCGGGCATGCAGCGGCGAAACGTGCAGATCGCACAGGCTCGGCGTGTGCGGCGCATGTGTCGACTCGTAGCCGGGCATTCCCAGGCGCAATGCACGGATGGCGCGTTTCTCGCTCCATAGAATGAACCCGCGCCACGGGAGCAGGTCAGACGCGCTCCGCGATCACTGTCAGGAACGTCTCTATCAATTCGATGCAATCCTTGTTGAGCAGCGTGTTCAGGCTGCACTGGGACCGCCCCGCACTGCAGGGCCGATCCGTTTCCTGGAGCTACGCGCAGCTCGACCGCCTCAGTGCCGACCTCGCCCGCGCGTTGCTCGAGCGCGGCGTCGCGCCCGGCCAGGCGCTGCCGATCCTGATGGGGCGCTCGCCGCTTCTCGTGCTCTCGCAGCTCGCGCTGGTGCGCCTCGGCGGCACCTACTCGCCGATCGACATGGGCAGCCCGCCGGGTCGCCAGCGCACGATGCTCGACGCGATCGGCGGCCCGCTGCTGCTCACCGACGGCGCCCGCAGCGCGCCCGAAGGCAGCGACGCGACCGTGTTCAACGTCGCGGCCTGGTTGCGTGCGCACACCGACGCATCGGCGCCGGCGGACGCCGACCTCTGGATCGCGCCGCCGCCGGGCGTGCCCGTCTACGTGATGTTCACCTCGGGCTCGACCGGCACGCCGAAGGGCGTGATGGTGCCGTACGACGGCATCGTGCGGCTGGTGCACGAGGCCAACTACGCGCACTTCGGCCCCGAGCAGCGCTGGGGCTTTCTCTCGTCGCCGGCCTTCGACCTGGCGACGCTCGAGGTCTGGGGCGCGCTGCTGAACGGCGGCTGCTGCGTCGTGCAGGAAGACGCGCTGCCCTCGCTCGACACGCTCGGCGAGTTCCTGGTCGCGCAGCGCATCACCGACACCTGGCTGACCTCTGCGCTCTTCAACGTCATGGT
>JAURVW010000810.1 GCA_030655275.1 Solirubrobacteraceae bacterium | reverse complement strand
GCCGATCTCACGATCCTGGGCGACGAGGCAGCGATCCGGGCGAGGGCGATCGAGCTCGGCGTCGACATCGCCGCAGCCCAGGTGATCAGCACGACGGACCCGGAACTGGTCGAGCGCTTCGCCGCGGAATACGCCCGGCTGCGGGCGCACAAGGGCATCACGCTCGCGCAGGCCGCCGACACCGTGACCGACGTGTCGTACTTCGGCACGATGATGGTGCACCTCGGCCTCGCCGACGGCATGGTCTCCGGTGCCGCGCACACGACCGCTCACACGATTCGTCCGTCGTTCGAGATCATCAAGACCAAGCCGGGCGTGAACGTCGTGTCCAGCGTGTTCTTGATGGCGCTTGCCGACCGGGTGCTCGTCTACGGAGACTGCGCCGTGATCCCCGATCCGACCAGCGAGCAGCTCGCCGACATCGCGATCTCGTCCGCCGCGACCGCCCGCCAGTTCGGCATCGATCCGCGAGTGGCGATGCTGTCGTATTCGACCGGAGAGTCGGGCTCCGGCGCCGACGTCGACAAGGTGCGCGCGGCGACCGCGCTGGTGCGCGAGCGCGCCCCGGAGCTGCCGGTGGAGGGCCCCATCCAGTACGACGCGGCTGCCGACGCCGCGGTCGCGAAGGCCAAGCTGCCGGATTCCGCCGTGGCCGGGCGAGCGACGGTGTTCGTCTTCCCCGACCTCAACACGGGCAACAACACCTACAAGGCGGTGCAGCGCTCGGCCGGCGCTGTCGCGATCGGACCCGTGCTCCAGGGCCTCAACAAGCCGATCAACGACCTGTCGCGCGGCGCGCTCGTCGACGACATCGTGAACACCGTGGCGATCACCGCGATCCAGGCTCAGAGTGCGACAGACGACGGCGCAACAGAGGAAGGCAGCGCATGAGCGCGATCCTGGTGATCAACAGCGGGTCCTCCTCGCTGAAGTACAGCCTGATCGACGTCGAGAGTGAGAACGAGCTCGCCAGCGGACTGATCGAGCGGATCGGCCAAGACGTGAGTCCCGTGGCGCACACCGTGCGCCC
>JAURVW010000805.1 GCA_030655275.1 Solirubrobacteraceae bacterium | reverse complement strand
AGCTGCCGAAGCTCGTCCACGGTCTTGTCCGGTAGCTGCCGTGGATCCGCGACGGCCCTCGTCGACGATTCGGATCGACGATCCCGAGACTCCTCGCGAGATGGGCTACTGTTGATGTGGAGTTGGATAAGGTTCCGACATGCAATGCACAGCGGAGGGCGAGAGTCCTTCACAAAGTACGCCTCAAACAGTGCTGCGTTGCTTCCATACCCAGTCTGATCGAAGATCTGCTTCAGTTCGTCACGGGTCATCTGGCATGCCACCTCCCCCATCACAGGAGGAGGAGGAGGAGGGAGGTTTGGGGAACCTACCTTCACGGACATTTCACTGAACTCTAACTCAATCCACCTGCTGATAAACACCACAAGGAAAGGAGACAACAAGGGGAATTCGGTGATGCTTTGGTGAGACTGTGTAACCGCTGTGAAAGACTTAGGAAGAAGTTCCGCAACAAAAAAGAAAACTACTACGAGGACCAGAGGGGTAACGAAGAAATTCCAGTATTTCATTTCTGGAAAAGCAACAAAGAAAAAGTGAAGTTTGGAACAAGAAAGGCACCCTCGACGGTCGAAGTGGAGAGTAGAAAGGAACATGATGAAGAAAGAAAAAGGAATCGACGAATCCAAAGCACGGAGTTAGAACGGAGGAGAGACCCAGAGTTCCGTTTCTGAACGACTCTTCCTGTTTGTGTTCGACATTCATCAAACTGAGAATGCAAAGGGAGCACGCACTAAAGCTCTGTTTTAACAACACCGGAAAGCCTCTCGAAATAGGGGACTGACGTTCCACTTTTGAATGACTCTTCCAAGTGCAATTCAGTTAAGTACACAAAGAAAAGGAAGAGGTATGAGCACCGCTAACAAAGTAGATACCTGCATTGATAGACACCTCGTCGCTCTGGTGGAATTGGCAAATTCAATACGTAAGACGAACACCGATTCGAGCAGTCACGGGAGAACCCATCGCACTAGTCCCCATCGGAGCGATGAGACTTCCTGCAAGCCGCTGTCGCACATTCGCCGCTTCTAACCCAACAGCGTCCGGTATTCCGGAGAACAGACACAGTCCAGGCCATATCCCGTTGTGCTGCAACTCTCGCCACACCTGACACTCGCTGCAAGGCCAGCAGAACAGTGTGATCAGCTTGCTCTTCACGTGCGACTCATCGATCGCCTGCTGCTCCACTAGG
>JAURVW010000793.1 GCA_030655275.1 Solirubrobacteraceae bacterium | reverse complement strand
CGACGCCGTTTTCGCGCCGCGCCGAACCGGAGCTGATCGAGCCGATCGCGTTCTTCGCCGACACCCGTTTCATCGAGGCCGGCGCGCGCCCCGGCGAGGCGCCCGCGGCGGCGCTCGCGCGCGTCCACCAGTCGATCCTCGAAGCACAGGAGCCGGCCTTTCAGTGGCTCGACGCGCTCACCGACGCGGTCGCCGAAGTCGACCCGATGGCGGCGCAGTGCCTGACCCAGTTCAACTTCACGTGGCGCCTGAACCCGTCGCGCCAGGTTGCGATGGCGGGCCAGTCGGCCGAACTGCTGCGCGTGCCGCAGGCGAGCGCGCGCTTCTCGCTCTGCCTGCACGCGGCGCAGGTCGGCGAGGCGGTCGAGTACAGCATCGAAGCGGTCGAATCGGCCTTCGTCGCGGGCCAGGGCGACGCGGTCGCGCACGCCTTCGGCGTGCGGCTCGCCGCGATCTGCACGGCGAGCGAGCCGCAGGCGCTGGCGCCGGTCGCCGTCAGCGGCGAGCCCACGCACGCGGCGGTCGACGGGCCGGCCGATCCAGCTTTGCTCGCGGCCTGGTCGCGCTGGTTGAACCAGCCCGAAGCCGGTGTTCGGCCGGTCAGCCACTTCCTGCGCAGCGGCGGCTCGTCGCTGACTGCGATGCGGATGGCGGCCGAGCTGCGGCGCGAACACGGCCTGCGGCTCGACATCGGCGCCTTCCTCGCCGAACCGACCTTCGCGCGGCTCGCGCAGCTGACGCGCAGCCAGCCGGCGACGCGGCCCGAGGGCTACATGCTGGTCGGCCCGAGCGATTTCGAACGCGTGATGTTGCTGGTGCCCGGTGCCGGCGGCCACGCCGCGGCGCTCTATGCGCTCGCCGACGAACTGCAGCGCGGCCTGCCGGCGGGCAGCGCGGTCGCGATCGTCGACCTCGACGCCGCGCTCTATTCGGCACCGCACGACGACCCGCTCTGGTTCGTCTCGCGCCGCATCGTGCAGGTCGTGCGCGACCTCGACGAAACGCGCCTGATGGGCATCGTCGGCTTCTCGCTCGGCGGCGCGCTGGCCTTGCGTGTCGCCGAAGAACTCGGCGCGCAGCCGGCGCCGCCGGTCTGGATGCTCGACACCTTCGCGCCGCGCATCGCCGAGACCGGCTTCTGGCGCAAGGTCGAACGGCGCCTCGCCTGGATGCTGTTCGGCGGCCGCCCGGAGCGCGAGGAAGACGTCTCGCCGATCCCGCCGCCGCCCGCGCAGACGCTGCCGCTCAGCGCCACGCCGGCGCAATGGCAGCACCTCGGTGAGCAGCTCACCGAGGGCCGGCTGGCCGCGCCCAAGGC
>JAURVW010000784.1 GCA_030655275.1 Solirubrobacteraceae bacterium | reverse complement strand
AGCGCTCGATGCGTCCCGGCTTCGCCGGGATCGAGAACGAGCTGCTCTTCGACGCCCGCACGACGCTGCTCTTCGGCGACGCCAAGGACTCGCTCGGCTCGGTGCTGGCCGCCGTCAAGGCCCTGTGAGCCATCCCTCGCCGCGGCGAGTCGCGGAACACCCGCGCGGTGGCCGGGGTTGAGCCCGGCATGACCAACACACCGGACAAGATCGTCTACACCGCCCGCGCCTCCGTCACCGGCGGCCGCGCCGGCCACGCGACGTCCGAGGACGGCGTCCTCGACCTCGACCTGACCGCTCCGAAGGAGACCGGCGGGCCCGGCACCGGCACCAACCCGGAGCAGCTCTTCGCCGTGGGCTACGGCGCCTGCTTCCAGGGTGCGCTCGGCCTGGTCGCCAAGAAGGCCGGGGTCGACGCCTCGCAGTCCGTCGTCGACATCGCCGTCGGTTTCGGACCCGAGGGCGACTCCTTCGCCATCACCGCCGACATCACCGCGACCATCCCCGGGGTCGACGACGCGAAGGCCCAGGAGCTGGTCGAGGCCGCGCACCAGGTCTGCCCCTACTCCAAGGCGACCCGGGGCAACGTGCCCGTGACCGTCACCGGCAAGGGCGCCTGACCAGGCCTGGCGCTCAGACGTCCGACCGGGTCCGCAGGGCCTCCTTGAACCCGATCCTGCGGCCTGTCTGCAGCAGCGTGCGCTCGTAGACCTGGGCCGCCAGTCGCACCAGCAGGAACGCTGCGACGACGGTCGTGAGGATCGCGACCCCCAGCTGCCACAGGGGCACGTCGCCCTCGGCGAGCCTGGACGGCATCATCATCGTGGACACGATCGGCAGCATCGAGACGATCGTCTTGACGCCCTCGCCCGCGGTCACCGCCACGATGTACGGCGCGAACAGGATCAGCTGCAGCGGGGCGGTCGTGGCCTGCAGGTCCTGCTGGCGCCCGGCCAGCGATCCCGCCACCGACCAGAAGCTCGCCAGAGCGACGAAGCCGATCACGAAGAACAG
>JAURVW010000773.1 GCA_030655275.1 Solirubrobacteraceae bacterium | reverse complement strand
CCCTTGTAGGGAACGTGCGTCATCTGCAGACCGGCTTACGATCTGATCAGCTCCGTACACAGATGCTGTGTTGATCCGCTCCCCGTCGAGGCAAAATTCAATACGCCGGGATTCGCTTTGGCATAAACGATCAGTTCTTTCAACGATTTCACCCCGAGCGAAGGATTTGCAACCACCACCAATGGTGACTTTGCGATTAATCCGATCGGCTCAAAATCCTGACCTGGATTGTAAGCGAGATCGGGATAAAGGCTTGGATTGATAGCGAGCCCACCGGTAAATCCCAATATCAGCGTGTATCCGTCTGCCGGGGACTTTGCTCCAGCAGTGAAGCCGACGATACTCGCTGCGCCGGGTCTGTTATCGACGACCACCGGCTTGCCCAACGCCTCAAGTTTGCGCCCGACCAGCCGGGCAATCGTATCCGCCGCACCGCCGGCTGCGGCCGGCACGAGAAGACGTATTGGTTGAGCTGGATAGTCAGCGGCTTTGGAAGGTGAACCTGTCCACAGAAGCAGGCACGCGACAGCCACGGCATTGACGACGTTGAACGAACGCATTCGTAACCTCCCCTACGCAAAGCTTTTCTAAGACCATAGCGCGCAAGAAGCTCTTTGCAATCACCTCAATTCGACACGAGAGCCTTGCGTTGGCGCGGCAAGATATTGCAGCGTTTCCCCTTATTGCCGAACAATGGCAGCTCTCAGCATTTCTTCAATACTATTGAACCAAACGCGGGCTTCGCGGACAAACACTGGTCTGTATTGCGGTCTGGGGGCATCGACATGATATTGCAATCGCTAGCCGGATTGCCGGCTTTTCTTGTCTATTTGTGCACGGCAACCGTCGTCGTGATGCTGTATCTTTTGGTTTACACCCGCATCACCGCACATAACGAATTTCAACTCATTCGCGATAACATCCCCGGTGCCGCGATTGCCCTCGGCCTCAGTTTGCT
This sequence comes from Solirubrobacteraceae bacterium, assembly GCA_030655275.1. Classification (GTDB taxonomy): domain Bacteria; phylum Actinomycetota; class Thermoleophilia; order Solirubrobacterales; family Solirubrobacteraceae; genus JAGIBJ01. The sequence goes on along the minus strand of JAURVW010000773.1, from coordinate 79 downwards.
TGGCTTCGTTTTGCCAGTCGTCAGCGCAATGACCCACGCATCCAATGTTATCGATTGCCTGATCTGGAGCATCATCGCG
>JAURVW010000768.1 GCA_030655275.1 Solirubrobacteraceae bacterium | reverse complement strand
AGGATGTCGTTCTGGATGGTCCCGGAGAGCTGCTTGTGCTCGACGCCCTGCTCCTCGCCGGCGACGATGTAGAGGGCCAGCACGGGGAGGACGGCGCCGTTCATCGTCATCGAGACCGACATCTGGTCGAGCGGGATGCCGTCGAACAGGGTGCGGGTGTCGTAGATCGAGTCGATCGCGACGCCGGCCATGCCGACGTCGCCCGTCACGCGGGGGTTGTCGGAGTCGTAGCCGCGGTGCGTCGCGAGGTCGAAGGCGACCGAGAGGCCCTTCTGGCCGGCCGCGAGGTTGCGGCGGTAGAAGGCGTTGGACGCCTCGGCGGTGGAGAAGCCCGCGTACTGGCGGACGGTCCACGGCTTCTCGACGTACATCGTCGGGAACGGGCCGCGCAGGTAGGGCGCGTAGCCCGGCATGCCGCCGAGGAAGTCGAGGCCGTCGCGGTCGGCCGAGGTGTAGGCCGGGTTGATCGTGAAGCCCTCGGGGGCGTCCCACCCGGCGGCACCGGCCGCCGCAGCAGCAGCGGTCGCGGCGGAGGCATCGGCCGAGGCCGTCTGCACGTCGCCCAGGTCGACCTGCGTGAGGTCGGGGATCACGGAGTCGGGAGAGGGGCTCATGCGTCCTGCTTTGCCGTGAAGAGGTGCTGGATCTCGGTGAGGGCGGCGACCATGTCGGCCCCGTCGCGGACGCCGCGGTCGGCGCCGAGGGCCTGGGCCCGTTCGTCCTTGCCGCTGGCGAGGATCACCGTGGTGACGCCCGCCGCGCGGAGCGCCGCGACGGTCTCGGTCGCCGCGTCGTCCTCCACACCGCGGCCGGGACAGAGCACCGCGACCGGGTACTCGCCGGAGCCGGCGAGCGTGGCGGCGTCCTCGTCCGGGCCGGGGACGACGGCCTCGAGACCGCCGACGGCGAAGTAGTTGCGGGCCCAGGTGACGATGTTGACCGTCGCGGCCTGCGAGCCGACCGGCGCGAGCAGCACCTTCGGCGACCCGGCCGTGAGCGCGGCGTCGCGGATGCCTTCGAACGGGGCGGAGTCGCGAAGCGTCTCCAGCGGCGTGGCCGTGTGCGGCGTGGCGCCGTGCACGAGCGGGGCGAGCTCGTCGAGCCTGGCCCCGGCCGAGGCCAGCGCGGTGAGGGCTTCGAGGGTTGCGCCCCCGGAGGCCCCGGTCAGCGCCTCGAGCGCGGGGCGCGCGAGGTGGGCGTCGCGATCGCGGGCGGCGAGATCGGCCAGGTCGAGCGGCGCGAGCTCCGACGGCTCGCGGTCGTCGAGGCCTTCGTCGCCGAGCAGCGGAAAGGTGTTGACGCCGGTGAGTTCGCGGCGGCGGCTCACGAGCTCCTCGGTGCGCTTCGTCTGGAGCTCGGCGAGTTCGGCCTGCAGGGCACCACTGGCGAGGACGGCGAGCACGCCGCCGTCGCCTTCGATGCGCTGGAGGTGCGCCCAGGCGGCCTTGGCGATCTCGTCGGTGTAGGACTCCACGTACCAGGAGCCGCCGGCCGGATCGGCGACGCGCGCCAGGCCCGACTCCTCCAGGAGCACGATCTGGGTGTTGCGGGCCATGCGGCGCCCGAGCGTGCTCGGGTCGCCGAGGAGGGCGTCGAACGGGGCGACGGACGCGCCATCGGCGCCGCCGGCGGCGGAGGCGAAGAGGCTCGTCGTGCCGCGCAGCAGGTTCGTCCACGGGTCGACCCGCGAGAGCATGCGCTCGGTGGCGCGCGCGTAGAGCGGCGAGCGCCGCCCGGCCTCCGGCACGCCGGAGGCTTCGAGGATCCGGGCCCAGATGCGACGGAAGGCCCGCAGCTTGGCGATCTCCTGGAACTGCACCTGCGTGGCGGTGAGCTGGAACTCGATCTGCGACGCGGCGGTCTCGGCGGAGAGGCCGGCGGCGACGGCGGCGCGCAGGTAGGCGGTGCCGACGGAGGCGGCGATCGCGAGCTCGAGGGCCGGCGTGGCGCCGGCGCCGGCGAAGGCGCGCGTGTCGACGCGGAGCGCCTGCACGTCCGGGGTGGCGATCGCGGTCTCGGCCGCGATGCG
>JAURVW010000766.1 GCA_030655275.1 Solirubrobacteraceae bacterium | reverse complement strand
GGCATCGCGGTCCTGCCCGCCGGCGCGACCGCGAAGGCCGACCCCGTCGACCTGCAGCCGTACTACTCGGTGTTCGAGCGCGGCAAGACGAAGATCCCCGGCCACGACACCCGCTGGGTGCCGCAGGGCCTCGCGTACCTGCCCGGCGACGACGACCTCGCGATCTCGTACTACGACGGCGACGAGCAGAAGAACAGCCGCCTGGCGATCATCGACCGCAAGAGCGGGATCAAGCGCAAGATCGTCGTGCTGCCCACGAAGGGCCACGTCGGCGGCCTCGCCGCGCGCGGCAAGTACCTGTGGGTCGCGGACAAGGGCAAGATCACCCGCGTCCTGCTCTCGACGATCGCCGCGCACCCCGACATCTCGGCCGACCCGAAGGACACGCCGATCAAGTCCGCGGGCAGCTGGAACGCGCCCGCCTCGTCGTTCATGACCATCAGCGGCAACCGGCTGTGGGTCGGCAAGTACGAGAAGGACAGGAACAAGACGGCGACGACCTACGGGTTCACCCTGAGCAAGGCCAACGTCCCGACCGCCAACGGCGCGACGCTGACCACCCCGGGCCAGGTCCAGGGCATGGCGATCAAGGGCTCCAACGTCATCTGGAGCCGCTCGACCGGCCGCGACGAGCGCAGCACCATCGAGGTCCGGCCGCTGAGCGACCCGGCGGGTACGGGGCGCACGATCACCGCGCCGAACATGTCCGAGGGCCTCGCCATCGGTGCCGGCCGCCTGCACGTGGTCTACGAGTCGGGCTCGAAGGAGTACTCCGACGCCGACTACAAGGTCCGCACGGTGCAGTCCGCGCCGATCGGGCGGATCGCGCCCTAGCCTCGTCGCGGGGAGTCGCCGGGCGGTGCCGGGCGGTGCCGGGCGATGCCGGGCGGTGCCGGGCGGTGCGGGGCTCCCGGACCCGCCCGGCCATCAGTGCAGGGGTCCGTCCTCGCTCCCGAGGACGACGGCGCAGATCTCCGCGCGCGAGGTCGCCTTGTCCACGAAGGCCGTGGCGCCGGCGCTCTCG
>JAURVW010000765.1 GCA_030655275.1 Solirubrobacteraceae bacterium | reverse complement strand
GGTGGGAGAGCATCCGGCCATCCTCCCCCGTGCGAGACCCGCGCACAACGGCGTTATCCCTAGACATGGTCCCTAGGTTTTGGGCGGACGGGGGGATGCGACGGGCGCCCGGGCTGGTGCTGGCCCATAAGCTCCTGCGCGTGCCGGACTCCCCGCCGCTACCGCCCGCCGAGCTCGCGGCCTACGTGTGGGGTGGCAACCCGCCCGCCGACTGGCAGGACGCGTTCGACGCCGGCGGCAAACTGCTCCGGGATCAGCTCGAGGCCATCGTGCCCGGTGCGCTGCACGGCGGCGCGCGCATCCTCGACTTCGGCTGCGGCTCGGGTCGACTGCTGAGGCAGCTGCTGCCCCAAGCGACGGCCGGGGAGGTCCACGGCACCGACATCGACGCCGAGTCGGTGGCCTGGATCCAGGGCAATCTCTGTCCGCCCTGCCAGGCGACCGTCGCGCCGAGCGCTCCGCCGCTGGAGTATCAAGACGAGTCCTTCGACCTCATCGTCGCCGTCTCGGTCTTCTCCCAGATCGCCGACGGGTGGGCCGAATGGCTGCTCGAGCTGCGCCGCATCCTGAAGCCGGGTGGCCTGCTCGTCGTGTCGCTCATGGGCCTCGACCGCGCGCCGATCATCGCCGGCCGCGACCTCACCGACGCCGAGGTCGGGATGAGCATCCACGGCTACGGTCGGCCCTGGGCCGCGGGCGGACCGATGATCCTCCACAGCGAGTGGTGGGTGCGGGCGCACTACGGCCGGGCGTTCACGGTGCGCAGCGTGCACCCGCGGGCGCTGAACGATCTGGATACGTACGTGCTCAAGCGGCCGGTCTTTGGGGGCGAGGACGCTGGTAATGCCGGGGGCGCCGGAGCCCCGGGCGCTGCCGCTGCGGAGACCGGCGGCGACGACCACGTCCCGACGCCCGCCGAGCTCGCTGCGCCCGAGCCGGGCGAGCCTCGCGAGCTCAGTGCCGCGATGCACGATGTCGCGCGACTGCATCAGGACCATGCGACGCTCAACGCCGCGCACGACGCCTACGCGGCGGCGTACCAGGAGGAATCGGCCAAGTCGGCGGAGCTGCGGGCCGCGCTCGAAGCGGCCAAGGTCGGCGAGTCACCGTCGCGGGGACGCCGCTTCCGGCGCTGAGCCGACGCTGGTCGTCACCCACGAGGGTCGGCCGCGTGCGTTCTAGACGGCCGGCTGTCGCGTGTCGAGGTCGAGTGACGACTTCACCAGGCGCGCGGCGAGGCCGAGCACCGGGAGGGTCGCGTCGATCGCCACGGCCCGCTGCGCGCTGCGGATCATTCCGGCGTGTTGGGCTTCGGCGGGGTCCTGGACCAGCGCCGTGCCGCCGGCGGCCTTGAGGACGAGGAGGCCACGGGTGCCGTCCGAGAGCGTGCCGGAGAGCAGGACGCCGGCCGCCAGCCCATGGAAGCTTGCGAGGGAGGCGAAGGTCGCGTCGATGGCGGGGCGGTAGCCGTGCTGTGGCGGATCGTCGGTGAGGCGGATCAGGCGCCCGGTCAGCACGAGCTGGCGATCGTGGGGCGCGACGTAGATCGTCTGACGGCGCAGCACGGTGCGGTCGGTCGCCATCTCGACGTGCAGCGCGCCGGCCCGACCGAGCACGTTGACGAGCGTCCCGATCCCCTTGCTCGACGTGTGGAGCACCACGATCATCGAGCCGCCGAACGACTCCGGCAGCGCACCGACGAGCGCACAGAGCGCCTCGACCCCGCCGGCCGACGCGCCCACCCCGACCACCATCGACGGACTCACGCGCCGCTCAATGCCGTCGAATTGCATGCTCATCATCAAGCAACATGGCTGATCGGCGGCCTGCTGCGGTGGATCTCGACGGACAGCCCCGGCCAGGAGGCCGAGGGCGATGACGCCTACGGCCGTTGGTCGCGAGGTGGGATGCGGTCGTCGAAGGCGTTGAGCATGAACCGGAAGTCGTGCTCCCAGAAGCCAGTGAGGGTGTGAAGGTCCACGAACGGATCAACGTCATCGTCGCGGTGGCTGCGGCGGTTGCAGAACGGGCCGAAGAGCACCAAGAAGAGTGCGCCGCGGGCAAGCCGTGCCTCGTCGCCGCTCAGTTTCACGACGAGAGCGTCGTCAGGAGCCTCGATCGACAGGCGACCGAAATCGCGCTCGCCATGCATCACCGCCTACGCGATGCC
>JAURVW010000728.1 GCA_030655275.1 Solirubrobacteraceae bacterium | reverse complement strand
CAACAAGGACGCGCTTTCGGCGCAAGGCATGTCGTCGGAGATGTTCGCGCAGCGCCTGCGGCAAGACCTCTCGCTGCGCCAGGTCGCGCAGGGCATCACCGGCACGGTGTTCGCGCCGCTCGCCGCGACCAACGCCGCGCTCGACGCGATGTTCCAGCAGCGCGAAGTGCAGGTGCAGCAGTTCGCGACCAAGGACGCGCTCGCCAAGGTCACGCCGACCGATGCCGAGATCGAGGCGTACTACAAGGACCCCGCCAACGCCGCGCAATTCATGGCGCCCGAAACCGAGAGCATCGAGTACGTCGTGCTCGACCTCGAATCGCTGAAGAAGAGCGTCAGCGTCTCCGACGAGGAACTGCGCAAGTACTACGACGAGAACGCCAAGCGCTACACCTCGACCGAGGAGCGCCGCGCGAGTCACATCCTGGTCAAGGTCGAAGACGGCGCGTCGTCGGCCGACCGCGAGAAGGCGAAGGCGAAGGCCGAGGCGCTGCTCGCCGAGGTGAAGAAGAACCCGGCGTCGTTCGCCGAAGTCGCGCGCAAGAATTCCGACGACCCCGGTTCGGCGGAGAAGGGCGGCGACCTCGACTTTTTCGGCCGCGACGGCCTCGCCGCCAAGCCGCTCGAAGAGGCTGCGTTCAAGCTGAAGGTCGACGAGATCAGCGAGCTCGTGCCGAGCGACTTCGGCTACCACATCGTCAAGCTCACCGCGCAGCGCGGTGGCGAGAAGAAGCCGTTCGAGGCCGTCAAGGCTCAACTCGAGAGCGAGGTTCGCACACAGCTCGCGCAGAAGAAGTTCTCCGAGAGCGCGGTCGAGTTCACGAACCTCGTCTACGAGCAGCCCGACAGCCTGAAGCCGGTCGTCGACAAGCTGAAGCTCGAGCTGCGCACCGCGCAAGGCTTGAAGCGCACGCCGGCACCGAACGCGAGCGGTGCGCTGGCGAGCCCGAAGTTCCTCGAGGCGCTGTTCGGCAACGACGCGATCCGGAACAAGCGCAACAC
>JAURVW010000722.1 GCA_030655275.1 Solirubrobacteraceae bacterium | reverse complement strand
ACCTTTCAAATCAGATTATTTTGATGTGGTTTTATGTTCTGAAACATTAGAACATGTTATTGGCCCAAAAAAATCGTTCTATGAATTGTACAGAACATCAAAAAAATATATTATTTGTTCTATCCCTGGACATACACCATTTTTCTATATAGGTAAATATCTTGGCATAATAAAGAATGATGTCCATGAAGAATTTTCATCTCTTGGAAAAGGACATATAAATGAATTAGATATTAAGATAATCAAAAAATATTTGTCTGAAAAAGATATGAAATATATTTTAAAAAAACAGATTGTATATTGTTATCTTCCTCCAAAGTTGACAAAGAAATGCTGTATTCCTTTATCATTAGTAAAATTTATAGATAAAATAATCAATCACATACCCATTTTGAATTCATATGGCCTAGTACAAATATTGGTAATAGAAAAAATATAAGAGATAGAAATTGATGTACAAAAAATTATTGAAATATAGATACGAATATTTATTATTCGGAATATTTATTGTAGCACTATCTCTAAGAATTATTACTGCGAAAAGTATGGGATGGCTGACTGATGAAATATTTTATATAGATTTTATAAATCAGTGGTTTTTAAAACATTTCTCAGAGTATTTTTTCCAGTGGAAACACGAGTTTTATCCACCAATGTCACCTGAATTCGGAAATGGGGTTTTGTCTTTGTGGCTGATGCTACCTGGGATGTATGTTGCAAGCAAGCTGGGTATTAGTTTCCTTCTCGGTGCTCGGTTCGTAAATGTAATACTCGGCAGTATCAGTTGTGTCCTTATTTATTTAATAGGTAAAAATTTCTATAATAAATACGTAGGAGTTTTAGCAGGCTGGCTATTAGCAACCTCTCCTGCAGTCATAGCAGGTGATGCTTCTGCGTATCTTGACACAACACTTACTTTATTGGTATTGCTTGATGTTTACTTCTTATTTGCTTTTTTGCAGAGGCATAAATTGGTTCATTTATATCTGATCGGAATTGTACTTGGTCTGATGTCGATTGTGAAGTTATCTTCTATTCCTATAATTATTGTGACGTTCGGTTTTCTATTGTGGGATAAAATAAAAACACGATCTGTTGATGCGTGGGAGTATATACGTGTTTTTTCTGTTTTTGTGTTAGTGCCAACTACTTTGTGGGCGGGGGCAAGGGACATTGATCATATAACCAGAGTATATAGGATGATGATGAGCGAGACTTTTATTGGTACAATTG
>JAURVW010000720.1 GCA_030655275.1 Solirubrobacteraceae bacterium | reverse complement strand
CGGCAATTGCGGGATTAGAGCTCGGCACCTCAACAGACTCTGTGCGAAGGTATTCGACAACGAGTTCTCGGGGAGTGGCCCAACGGAGGTTGGCTCCGAATGCCGAGTCGTTGCGCACCGCTCCGTGTAGGCTTGCTACTTCTTGACCTGCTCCGGAAGCGCTCGACTCTACGTGCACAGCGTAGCGAAACGAAGTGGTGGCTCCGCCGTTTATTTCGATGAGATTAGCGACGAATCGATTGTCCGGAGACGCTACCGACGCTACGAGATCTCTGCTGGGTTGCAATGCGAAGAACGCCCACACAAGAATTGCAGCGAACAGGAGTACCGCAGCTGCAACGGGAGCAGCCACTACAAGTAGAGCCCGACGAAGATTCACCGTGACGCCTAACGTTTGACATGAGAGGCGACCGAAAGCATGGCCCGGCAAGGCGGAAAATAGACAAGCGAGCCTTGCCGGGCCATGCTTTTGGGCGTCCTCTCGATGGAAGGGTTAGGCGCCTGTTGGATAGAAGCAGAGGCCATGGACAGTGACTTCTAGAGCTGAGCGGAGCGCAGGTACGGCGCCGTTGAGTTCGGCGGAGGATAAGGCCAAGAATTCTGGGCCGTTCTGCAGGTAGAGATCGATGATGTGGCTATTTTCACCAAGCTCTGAGATGTTGTGAACTCGGCCCTGCAACGTTGTTGCTCCGGGCGTGGCGGCGCTCGCCATGATGCACGACTGATCGTCTTGAAACTCGTGAAGTTCCTTCCACGACGCCACTGTCTCGAACAGCATTTCGACTATGCATTCTTTACCGATCAAGTCAGCAAGATCGGCCTTGGAGCCATTGATCAAGGCCGTGAATTCATGAACGTCGTGGCGAACAATCGCCGACACGTGTGGGCCCTGCTCACTACCGAGATCAAGAATGACGATCGACATGAAGGCGTCTAACGTTTGACATGAGAGGCGGGCAAAAGCGGGCGAAGCCTGCTTTTGGACGTCCTCTCGATGGAAGGGTTAGGCGGCAATTCACGCGCAGAGCGGCCCGACCGAGGAACTTGAATGGATAGATGAAGCGTGAAAGGT
>JAURVW010000672.1 GCA_030655275.1 Solirubrobacteraceae bacterium | reverse complement strand
CCCTTTGCTGCAGCCGCCGGTCGCGGCCGTGACGCCGCCCGTGCCCGTCGCGCAGGCCCCGGCGGACGAGCCGCGCCAGCGCAGCGTGGCGCCTCCCGGCTTCGGCTGATCTCGGCCGACCTCGGCGACCGTCATCCGCGCCAGCGGCTGGCGGCACGCTGGAGCACGACGAGGGCCACCACGTAGACCGCGGTGACGGCCATGGCGAGCAGCAGGCCCGCCGACAGGGAGGTGCCGGTCGAGACCGACAGCTCGCGGCTCACGCCGACCGGTCCGGCGATCGCGGATGAGACCGGGACGACGGCCGCCAACCCGACGTACACCGCCACGACCGCCGCGAACGCCATTCCGCTGCGGACCGGTCGTCCGAGCGCGAGCCCGAGCGCCGCTCCGAAGGCGGCGCTGACGAACGTGCCCAGCCCACCGGCCACGACGTCGAGCGCGGTCGGTGCAGGCCGCAGGACGCCGGCCAGCAGCGGGAGGGCGACGAGCAGGAAGGTGAAGAGGACCGCGAGTTCCAGGACGACGACGAGCTGGGCAGTCCTGCGGGCCGGGAGACCGCCGGCTCGAGCAGCGAGCATGGCCTCGGCCTGCGGCGGGACGGCACGGCCGATGACGACCACGATCCACGCTGCGAACGCGCCGACCGCGCTGCAGCCCGTGGCCCACGCCTCGTGGGGATCGGTGTCCCCCGAGAAGAGCGCGCCGACGAGGAAGAACACGGCGACGACGGGCACGAGCAGCACCCGGGAGTGCGCGGCGAGCCTCAGGCGCTGGTGCGCGAGCCTCAATCGATCGCCTCGACCCGCTCGACGCCCCAGCCGTCGGACAGCGCGCCGGCGAGCACGGCGTCGCGCTCGCTGGTCGTGACCTGATGTTCGCGACGCTCCTCGCCGCGAGCGAGCACGATTCGCACGGCCGCTGTCGGCGGTGGCGTCGCGACCACGCGCTCGCGGCGCGGTGCGCCGTCACCGATCACCAGCCTCGTCGTGGCGGCCAGCCCACCCGTCCGGCCGTGGTCGGTGAAGAGGACGGCCGCTCCGCCGGCCGCCGCACCGGTGATGCCGCGCTCGAGCCACTCCCTGGCCGTGACGTCGAGGCCAGACCACGGCTCGTCGAGGATCACCAGCCCGCCGGGCCGGTGCAGCGCAGCCGTGAGCGCGACGCGCTGGAGTTGGCCCTTGCTCAGCGCCCCGCACCGGCGGTCGAGCTCGGGAGGAAGGTCGACGTCGGCGGCGCCGAGCATCCCGAGCCAGCGCTGGGCCGGCAGCGAATCCGGCAGGGCCATGCGCTCCGGGACGTAGGCCCAGGTTGCGGGGCGCCGGATCTCGCCGCGACGAGGTGCGACATCGCCGGCCAACACGCGCAGCAGACTCGACTTGCCGCAACCGTTCTCCCCCGCCACGTGCACGACCTCGCCGGCGCCGACCTCGAGGTCGAGCGCCTCGAGGAGGACGCGTCGCCCTCGGGCGACGGTCAACCCGCTGGCACGGAGCATCACTTCTGGGGCCGACGGCGACCGGACTGGAGTCGACACGCCGCGGACCCTATTCCCACCTGGGGTTCCCCGGACCCGCTCCGCCTCCGCCGACGGCCCGCGGCGTCAGGTTGCTGCCAGGTTCGAGGCGATGATTCCGGCATGAACGGGCCGCCCGGCCAGGGCCGAAAGGCCCCATTTGCGAGCACGGCCCGCCGGTGGCGCCGTTTGGGTCGAACGGGCGTCTAGCGACGGCGAAATCCACGTCGCAGCGCTGCCGAGAGATGAAGCATGACGTCCGGTGAACGCGATCTCCCGCTGCTGATGTGGTTTGCGGTGGCTGCCCTGCTGTGCCTGAGCACGGTGGTCCTGCCGATGCTCGCTCCGGACCTCGAAGCGGCCTCGGCCACGGTGCGCTCCATCGGCGCGCAGCTCGGCGCCGCGACCACCGGCGTGCAGCCCTCCGTGATCGTCCAGGGCTTCGTCGCCCTCACCATCCTCACGGCAGAGCACGCCCAGCGCGTCCAGCGCCGCTTCTAGCAGCGCGTCCTCTCTCGCGAGATCCGCTCAGTTCTGGGCGCCGGCGCGCTGAACTGGGCGAGAGATCGCGCCGCAGATCTCGTTCGTGCGCGAGTGGTTTAGGCGCCTGCGCCGGGCCGCTCGCGCGCGGACGGAAGATGCAAGCGAGATCCGCTCAGTTCTGGGCGCCGCCGATGCCGCGGAGAGCATCGGTGACCGACGGCGGGTTCTCGATGATCTGGGAGAACCGCACGAGGGTGACGGTGTCGTCCTCGCCGACGGACTTGCCGTAGATCTGCTCGAGGAAGGAGCGGAGCTCCTCCGGGCGACGGAACTCGGGGTTGTCGTGCTCGATGTCGCGCGGGGAGAGGTCCTTGAAGCGCTTGACCTCGACCTGGTCGATCACCGCGAGGAAGATCTTCTCGCGGACCGAGTGCTGGTAGCCGACGGTGACCAGGACGGCCTGGTTCTTGCGGTACTTGTGGGACTTGTCGCCCACTCGGATCGTCGCCTTCTTGCGTCCGTTACGGAGCTGGTCGGCGAAGAGGGTCGAGTAGAAGTTCAGGACCTGCACGGGGGTGACACTACTGCCCGGCTGCGCGCCGGTCGATGGCTGCACGAACCATGTCGCGTTCGCCCTGGAACGTGAGCAGACCGAGAGCCTCCTCGAGCGGCACCCAACGGGCGATCTCGACCTCGTCGTCGTGGTCGTCGGTGTTGCCCCCGACGTACCGCATCATGAAGAAGGAGACCTGCTTCGGGATGGAGCGGCCGGAGCGCTGGTACCAGTAGCGCACGTCGCCGAGCTTCTCGATGATCTCGGCGTCGACGCCGGCCTCTTCGCGGACCTCGCGCAGCGCGGCGGTCTCGGCATCCTCGCCCGGATCGATGTGGCCCTTGGGGAGCGCGGTGACCTTGGCGCCGCTGGCGGCGCGGCGCGTGGGGATGATCACGATCGTGCGGCCCTCATCGTCGACGACCACTCCGCCGGCGGAGATCTCGTCGGCTTTGGGGGCCATCAGAAGACGTAACGACGCAGCGCGTCGGGATCGTGCACCGTGAGGCGGCCACGGCCCTGCGTGATGACCCCGGCGCGCTCGAGCACGGCGAGGAAGCGGCTCGCGGACTCGCGGGACGAACCGGCGAGCTTGGCGATGTCGGCCTGGGTGATGGTGAGGAGGACGTCGTTGCTGCCGGCGCCCTGGTCCTTGGCGGAGGAGACGAGCTGGTCGAGCACGGTGGCGACGCGGCTCTGGACCGTCTGGAACGACTGGCGGGCGAGGCGCTCGTTGGCCTCGCGGAGGCGGCGACCGAGGGCGGCGATGAGCTTGAGGCTCATCTCGGGCCATTCGCGCAGCAGGCGACGCATGTCGCTGGCGGAGATCGCGATCGTGTCGAGCTCCTCGAGGGCCTCGACGGTGGCCGAACGACGCTCGGCGTCGAACATGGCGAGCTCGCCGAAGAAGTCGCCCGGGCCGAAGTGTGCGAGGGCGATGGTGCGGCCGTCGGCGTGCTCGCGGATCGCGCGGGCTCGGCCGGAGTTCACCACGTAACACGTGTCGCTGGCGTCGCCCTCGCGGAAGATCACGTGGCCTGGTGCGAAGCGCCGCGGCGTCGCGAGTTCGGCGATGCGTGCGACCTCGTCGCGGCCCAGCGCGCCAAAGACAGGAACCCGGGTGAGGGAATCAACGATGCGCTCGTCCATCGGTGATTCGTACCACACACGGCGGGGGTCGACCCGTGAACGGTTGGGTGCTTGCAGGCGGTCGCGCGTTTGGAGGGGATACCCAGCGGACGGCGTCACCCCGGATTCCGGGTGCCGACACCCCGTCGAGGGTCCGTCCGGTTCTCCGACCGTTCCTACCGTTGACAGACCGGGCACCAGTAGGTCGTGCGGTTGTCGTCGCCCTGGCCGCGCGAGGCGATCTCGCCTCGGCAGGTGATGCACTTCGGCAGCCGGTACACGTGGCGCTCGCGCATCTGGGTCCCGCCGCGGGCGGAGTCGGCCATGCGCGGTCGAACGGCCTCGATCACGGCGCGGACCTCGTCGTCGGTGGTGCGCGACAGGGGGCGCCAGGGGTCGAGCCCGACGTCGAAGAGCGCTTCGGCCTTCCACATGTTCCCGATGCCGGCGACGGTCTGCTGGTCGAGGATGGCGTCGCCGATCGGGCGGGTCGCGTCGTCCTCGCGCAGGCGCTTGAAGAAGCGGTCGTAGTCGAACTCCTCGGCGAGGATGTCGGGCCCCAGTCGCGCGACGCGGCGGTCGATGCGCGAGCGCAGGCCGGTCGACAGCTCCAGCAGGGGACCGTCGAACTGCACGACCTCGTAGCCCTTCGCGCGCAGGACGAGCCAGGCCCGGCGGGGCGCGCGTCGCCAGCGGGCACCTTGCAGGCCGGTGTACCAGGAGCCCGTCATCTTGAGGTGGCTGTGGACCGTGAGGTCGCCCTCGAACCGCAAGAAGAGATGCTTGCCGTAGGGCTCGACGGCCTCGATCGTGCGACCGGTGAGCCGCTCGCCCCAGCCGCGCAGCGACCCGTGCCGGGCCTCGATCTGGGGCTGCTCGCCCAGCAGGATCGGCCGGATGCGGTTCGCCGCGTAGGCGATCGTGTCTCCCTCGGGCATGCCCGCAAGAGGCTAGATGGCCGGACGAAACAGCCACGAACGCGTGCCGGTCACGCCCAGTTCACGCCGCGGCCTGGACGCCGACCGGACGCACACAAGCTGGCGGGTTCGCGGATCTAGGGTGGCGCTATGACCACGGTCACCACGCTCGTGAGTGAACTGGGGGCCGTCGTGGGGGCGGCCAACGTGCACCTGCCCGAGCTCGGCGAGCTCGAGGACGGAACGCGATGGAGCGGCGTCCGCGGCACGGCCGACGCGGTCGTGCGGCCCTCGGACGCCCAGGGCGTCGCCGACGCGGTGCGCTGGTGTTACGACCACGACGTGGCCATGACGGTCCGTGGCGGCGGGACCGGTCTCTCCGGCGGCGCGGTGCCGGACGGCGGCGTCGTGATCTCGATGGAGCGCCTCAACAAGGTCCGCACGCTCGACCCCGAGTGGTGGCGCTGCGAGGTCGAGGCGGGCGTCACGACCGCCGAGCTGCAGCGCCGCGTCCGCGAGGTCGGCCTGCGCTACCCACCCGACCCCGGCTCCGCCGCCTCCAGCCACATCGGCGGCAACCTGGCGACGAACGCCGGCGGCCCCCACGCCTTCGGCCACGGCGTCACGCGCGCGTGGGTGCTCGGCCTCGAAGCCGTGCTCGCGCCGGGCGAGCTCGTCACGATCGGCGGCCCGACCCGCAAGGACGTCGCGGGCTACGACCTCACCTCCCTGCTCGTCGGCAGCGAGGGCACCCTCGGCGTGATCACCGCAGCCTGGCTGCGCCTCATCCCGCCGCCGACGGCCGAGCAGCTCGTCATCGGCCTGTTCCCGAGTGTCGATGCCGCGCAGGATGGCATCGCCGGCGCCCTCACCTGCGGCGCGGTGCCCGTGTCGGTCGAGCTCCTCGACGGCGGCGCCCTCCAGGACGCCGGCGCCACCCTGCCCGTGCCGGGCGCCGCCTCCGAGTGGGCTTCCCTCCCGGATCCGACCGGCGCCGTGCTCCTCTTCGCGAACCTGGAGGGCGACCTCGTGGAGGCGACCGCGGCCCGGGGCGACGCGCTCGTCGACGCGTGGCGGGAGGCCGGCGCGACCTGGACGGCCGTGCCCGAGCCCGCGACGGCCTCCGCCCTGGGCGAATGGAGAGCCAACATCTCCGGCGCCGTGGCGGCCCGTCGCGGCGGCAAGCTCTCGGAGGACGTCGCCGTTCCGACCGACCGACTCGCCGAGCTGCTGCGCGGCAGCGAGGCGATCGCCGCCGCCCATGGTCTCGAGCACGCCGCCTGGGGCCACGCCGGCGACGGCAACATGCACTGCACCTACCTCTTCGACCCGACCGACCAGGCCCGCCTCGACCGCGCGAACGCCGCCGCCGACGACCTCTTCGGCCTCGCCATCTCCCTCGGCGGGACCGTCTCCGGTGAGCACGGCCTCGGGCGCCTGAAGACCGGCTACCTCCGAGCCCAATGGGATCCGGCCGCCGTCGCCGCGCACGAGGCGATCAAGGCCGCCCTGGACCCCAAGGGCCTCTTCAATCCGGGCCGCAAGACGCCGTAGGCGGCGCCGTCAGGCGTCCTTGAGGTACTCCCGGGCGTCGAGGCGCTTGATCTCGTCGCCGCCGAGCGCCGCCGGGAAGGTGGCGATCTCGGCGTAGGAGGCGACGCCGCCCGACACGTACGGGTCGGCGTCGAAGTCCTTCAGGAGTGCGGCGGCATCGACGCCGGCGCCGAGGATGGCGGCGCCGCTGCCATCCTCGAAGCGCCCGGCCGCGATCACGATGCCCTCGGTGATGAGGCCGTCGAGCCACTCGAGGTGGGCGGGCCGCAGGGCTCCCACCTCGTCGGCGGTCCCGGAGTACGTGCTGCGCAAGACGATCATGGCCGCAGGCTAGCTCGCGACCGTCGTGATGCGGCGAGGGCCCAATCCGTCTGGGTCAGCGGCGGGTGGTGGCCGCGGCGGCGGGCGCCGCGGCGCCGACGGTGAAGCGCTTCGGCCCCGCCTCCAGGCCGGCGTCGGCGAGCATCGGAGCAAGCCAGTGGGTGTGGATCGGCTCGCCGTCGACCCGCTCGAGCTGGAGCCGCTTGCGGTGGGTACGGGCGTGGTCGACGAGGGCACGCAGCGCAGGGGCGAGGCGCTCGTCGGCCTCGTCCACGAGCACGAGGATGCCCTTGAGCGACCGCTCGAGGTACACGATCGGTTCGCCACCGATGAGCACGACGTCGGCCCCTGCGACGCGCTGCGGTCCGCGCGGACGACCGCTCGAGGCGCGACCCGGATCGTCGGAGCGATCGGCCTGCACCGCGGCGCGCACCTCCGCGGGCGACATCGCCGCGTCCTTGGCCGCCTGCGACGGCTTCTTGGGCTTTTTCGGCTTCGCGGGACCGGCCTGGCCGCCCTCCTTGCCGAAGTTCGGCGACCCCGGACCGCTGGTCGGCACCCCGTCGCTGCCGACGGCCGCCCCGACCGGATGGGCGAACCCGTCGTCGCCACGCTTGGGCCAGGGGAGCACGGCGCCGTAGGGCTGCGCCGGATCCACGGCGCCGACCACGACGGGCGGGCGGCGCTCGAGAGTGTTCTGTTCAAAGGCCCGCAGTCGATCGACGGCGCCGGGCAACGCGAACTGCGCGCCGCCGAGCCCCTCGACGAAGTAGCCGCGCCGGCACACACCGAGCGTTTCGAGATCGGTGAGCGCCGGGTAGAGCGCGCTGAAACCACCGGGAATGCCCTCTGCCAGCACGAGCTCGCGGGTCACGAGGCCATGGCGCTCGAGCAGGAGCTCGGCGAGGGCGCGGTCGTGCTCGCGGCGTGGGGGCTCCGGCAGCAGCAGCGGCGCGACGAGCGACCAGCGACCGATCGACTGCGCCGGCGCGTTGCCCCGGCGCTGGGAGAAGCGACGGCGGCCGGCCGTCGCCGAGGCGGCCTGGCGGACCCGTCCGGCCTCGGACTTCTTGCCGACCCGCAGCGGCTGAAAGGCGTCGTTCGTGACCTCGCCGGCCCAGACGAGATCCCACAGCGCCTCGTGCAGTTCGCTCGCCGCCGACTCGGCCGCCACGAGCAGGTCGGTGAAGAAGCAGGCCCCGGCCGCGAGCCGCTCGCGGATCTTCTCGTGGAGCTCGCCCTCGGGCGGGTCGATCGCGCGGGGCTGGCCCGGCACGACGGGGCGACCGAGCAGCGGGGCGTCCTCGCGGAAGTACAGGGCGACGCGGCCCGAGTCGCGGCCCAGCGCGCCGGCACCGACCCAGATGAGCTCGCCGCTCGCCATGAGCTGATCCATCCACGACTGCGAGTAGGCGCCGATCCGGCGCGGCAGCACGCTCGACTCCCACGCGGCCGCGGGCAGCGCGAGGCCCTGCAGCGGCACGAGGACATCGCGCAACCGATCGGGGCCCGCGCCGGCGGCGGCGTGACGGTCGATGCCATGCCAGCTCGGCAGGAACGCGGCGAGAGCGCGCTGGTCGGACGGCTCGATCTCGGCCCGCAGCGACGCGAGCGAGGCGCGGCGCAGTCGGCGCAGCACCTCGGGATCGCACCACTCCCGCCCCGTGCCACCCGGGCGCAGTTCGCCGCGCACCAGGGCGCCGCGGGACTCGAGGCCCGCGAGCACCGCAGCCGGGTCGACGAGGTAGCGCTGCTGGAGCTCGGCGGTCGTGAACGGCGAGTGCGTGGCGCCGTAGCGCACGATCAGCCCCTCGAGGGCGTTCTCGACCGGGGTGAGCAGGCGCTGCGGCAGGTACGAGGGCGGCACGACGCCGAGCGCGTCGCGATACAGGCCGGCGTCGTCGGTCGCGATCCAGCGCTGCTGGCCACCGATCCGCACCTCGACGGCGCGGCGCTCCTCGGCGAGTTGGTCGAGCAGTGCCTGCGCGCGCTCGATGCCACCCGGTTGCTCGACCCTGTCCGGGCCCGGGCCGCCGTCCTCCTCGGCCAATTCGCCGTCGTCGATCGCCTCGCCATCGGGCCCGACCGCGTGCGGCGACTCGACCGCGAGGGCGGTGACGCGCTCGCCGACCTCGGCCACGGAGAGATCGCCGACGTGCCGGAGCACCTCCTGCAGCTCGTCGGCGTCTCGCGCGCGGGCGCGAGGCGTGCGGTGCTGGAGGTCGTCCTCGACCTGGGCGACGGCGCGGGCGTCGAGCAGATCGCGCAGCTCCTCCTGGCCGAGCAGCTCGGCGAGGAGGTCGCGGTCGAGGGAGAGCGCGGCGGCGCGGCGTTCGGCGTTGGGCTGGTCGCCCTCGTACATGTACGTGGCGACGTAGTCGAAGAGCAGCGAGGAGGCCATCGGCGAGGCGCGGTCGGTCTCGACCTCGACCAGCCCCAGCTCGCGCGTGCGGAGCTTCGTGAGGATCTCGGTGAGGCCGGGCACGTCGAGCACGTCCTGCAGGCACTCGCGATAGGTCTCCAGGACGATCGGGAACTGCGGGTGGCGCCGGGCCACCTCGAGCAGGTTCTGCGCCTTGAGCCGCTGCTGCCAGAGCGGCGTGCGCCGCCCCGGGAAGGCGCGCGGGAGCAGCAGTGCGCGGGCAGCGTTCTCCCGGAACCGCGACCCGAACAGGGCGCTGGCGCCGAGCTCGCGCACCACGAGCTCCTCGAGCTGCTCGGGCTCGATCAGGATGAGGTCGGCGGTGGGGACGTCGTCGGAGTCCGGGAGGTGGAGGATCAGGCCCTCGTCGCTCCAGATCACGTCGGACTCGAGCCCCAGCTCCTCGCGGATGCGCGCACCGATCGCGAGCGCCCAGGCGGCGTGCACGCGCCCGCCGAGCGGCGAGAGCAGCACGAGTCGCCAGTCGCCGATCTCGTCGCGGAAGCGCTCGAGCACGAGGGTGCGATCGCTCGGGATCACGGTCGTCGCGTCGCGCTGCTCGCGCAGGAACTCCACGAGGTTCTGGGCGGCACGCTCGTCGAGGTCGTACTCGCCGGCGAGCGCGGCGGGCTCGGAGTCGACGGCCTCGCGCGCGAACTTGCCGATCGCCTCACCGAGCTCGCGGGGCCGACCGACCGAGTCGCCTCGCCAGAAAGGGATCGCCCCGGGAACGCCGGGCGCCGGGGTCACGACGACGCGGTCGCGCTGGATCTCCTCGATCCGCCAGGAGGAGGCGCCGAGCAGGAACGCCTGGCCGGGGCGCGCCTCGTGCACCATCTCCTCGTCGAGCTCGCCGACGCGGCGGCCATCCGGCAGGACGACCATGAAGAGGCCGCGGTCCGGGATCGTGCCGGCGTTGACGATCGCCAGCATCCGCGCGCCCTTGCGGGCCCGGAGCGTCCCGGCGACGCGATCCCAGACGAGCCGCGGCCGTAGCTCGCTGAACTCCGCGGACGGGTAGCGGCCGTCGAGCAGGTCGAGTACCGCCTCGAACGACGAGCGCGGCAGGTCGCGGAAGGGGTAGGCGCGGCGGATCAGCGCCTCCACGTCGTCGACGAGCACGGAGTCGGCGCTGGCCTCCTCCTCGGCCTCCTCCTCGGGCGAGACGGTCTTACGGCGGCGCGAGGCGACGGACGTGTCGGCCGCGGCGACGATCGCGACGATCTGCTGCGCGAGCACGTCGAGCGGGTTCTTCGGGATCGTCGTTGTCTCGATCGACCCGGTGCGCATGCGCGACGCGACGACCGTGCACTCCAGGAGATCGGCCCGGAACTTGGGGAAGATGCGGCCCTTGGCGGTCTGGTCGACGGTGTGGCCGGCGCGGCCGATCCGCTGGAGCCCGCGCGAGACCGACTTCGGCGACTCGATCTGGATCACGAGATCGACGGCGCCCATGTCGATGCCGAGCTCGAGCGAGCTCGTCGCCACGAGGCAGGGCAGCTCACCGCTCTTGAGCAGCTCCTCGACCACCTGACGCTCCTCGCGCGCGAGGGAGCCGTGGTGAGCGCGGGCGATCTCGGGGAGCGCAGCGCCCATGTAGGCCGGGCCGGAGCCCGGCTCGCCGTAGGAGGTCGGCGCCTTCCACTCGGGCGTGTTGCCCTTTCCGGCCCCGGCGACGGTCTCGCCCGGTGATCCCTTGCCTGCTCCGTCGCCGTTGCCGCCCGAGCCGGTCCCGGCAGGCGCCCCTTCGACGATCTCGCCGTCGTCGGCACCTGAGTTGAGTGCTTCGCGGCGGTCGCGGGCGAGCTCGTTGATCCGCAGGGCCACGCGCTCGGAGAGACGGCGGTTGTTGACGAACACGAGCGTCGAGCGATGCTGCTCGACGAGATCGAGGATCTCCGGGTAGATCGCGGGCCAGATCGACTTGCGCGTCGACTCACCACCGGGCGCGGGGTGCGGCGCGAGCGGGTCGAGCTGGTCGGTGGTCTGCTCCGGCTCGACCATCGACTCCACGGGCACGTGGATCTGGAGGTCGAGCTTCTTGCGCTCCCCGGTCTCGATCACCTGGCAGGCGCGCTCGCCGCCGACCAGGAACCGGCCGATCTCCTCGAGCGGGCGCTGGGTCGCCGAGAGGCCGACCCGCTGCGGACCGGCGTCGACGAGCTTCTTGAGGCGCTCGACCCCGCCGGGCAGGGGCGCGCCGCCGGGGAGCTGGGCGACCGACGGATCGAGCCCCGACCAGCCCTGCCGCGCGACGAGGCGCTCCATCGTGAGCGCCATGTGCGCGCCGCGCTTCGTCCCGGCCACCGCGTGGATCTCGTCGACGATCACGGCCTCCACGTGCGTGAGCAGCTCCTGCGCGCGCGAGGTGAGCAGGAGGTAGAGCGACTCGGGCGTGGTGATGAGGATGTCGGGCGCGCGGCGGAGCATCCGGGCGCGCTCCTTCTGCGAGGTGTCCCCGGTGCGCAGCCCGACCTCGAGCTCGGCGCCGGTCGCCTGCTGGATGCCGGCCAGCGGCGCGCGGAGGTTGCGCTCGACGTCGTAGGAGAGCGCCTTGAGCGGGCTCACGTAGATCACGCGAACCTTGCGATCGGTGTCGCCCTGCGGCGAGGCGGCGAGCCGGTCGAGGGCCCACAGGAACGCGGCGAGCGTCTTGCCGGCGCCGGTCGGCGCGCTGATCAGGACGTGTTCGCCGCTCGCGATCGCAGGCCAGGCGGCCTGCTGCACCTTCGTCGGCGAGGCAAATGCCCGACCGAACCAGTCGCGCACCGGCGCGGTGAAGTCCGCCATCGCGTCGCCAGCCGGAACGGCGGGGTCGATGCGCTCGATGAGGTCCCGCGTGGCCATCTCCCCAGCCTACGAGCAGTCGGTCGTGCCGCGATCAGGGGCGACGGGCCACGGGTAGGCGGGTCGCCCCGACGCTCCGAAACGCACGTTCATCTCGACAGTCCAGATGAACTTGCAAGTCAAGAAACCGGTGCGTCGGGGGGGTCGTCCGGCAGGTCGCCGCTGCACGACCCCGTGTGAGCTCTATGGCGCATAGGCGCTCTTCGTATGTACGGTTCAGCGGTTCGGCATGAGCTTGGGATGGACCGTCATGCACTTGGCCAGCGGGGTACAGCTGAGGTAACCAGTTGCCGAGAAGTTGGGCATCGGCTGTGCAAACAGCGGGACGTCGCCACGGATGGCGATGTCCGACTCCCAAGCCCATCTTCCCGGCACACCATGGATTCAACGCCCACCTCACCTGCATCGACCAGCGTCGCGCCCCCGGCTTTCTCGCCGAAGGCCGCCCCGGCACCCGCCGTCGCCGCTGCTGCTCCGGAGGCCCGGACGTCGGCAAAGCGCTCGACGAGGCCGTCACGCGCGCCCAAGGCCCCGAAGGCCGCCGGCGCGCGAGGCCTCACCCTGAGCCGCGGTGCCAAAAAGCCCCGCCCGGTGAAGGCGAAGAACGCCCCGGAGCGCCCGTTCGAGCTGCCCGGTCGCGACGAACTCCTCGCCATGGTCGGCTTCGTCGCCGGCTACCTGCTGCTCTCGGTCTGGGGTCTTCAGCTCGCCGACGCCGACGGCGTCACCCCCTGGTACCCCGCGGTCGGCCTCGTCGTCGGCGCCGTCGCCCTCGGTGGCGCGCGCTGGCTCCTGCCGACCACGATCGCCGCCCTGCTCGGTGGCCTGCTCCACCCCACCCTCTCCGATCCGGTCGTCGCCGTCACGAGCGCGGTGTTCGTCACCGCCGGTTACGGCGGCGCGGGCCTCATCCTGCGCACCATGTTCGATCCGGTCCGCCCGCTGACGCGCGTCTCCGACGCCTGGTGGTTCATCGGCCTCGCCGTCGTGGCCGCACCGCTCGTCGTCGCCGCTGCCACGGTGGGATCGGTCGCCCTGTCGTCCTACGATCCGGTCGGCTCCGACTTCGCCCAGATGATCCGCACGTTCGTGCTCGGCGACTCGCTCGGCATCGCCTCCGTCGCGCCGGCCCTGATCGTGACCGTCTCCGGCTACCGCCGCTTCGGCATCCGCGGCACCTTCCCCACGAAGGATTTCCTGAAGCCCGAGGCGCTCGTCGCGATCTTCGCGCTCATCTCCCTCACGCCGGCCGTGTACCTCGGCGGCGGCGAGGATCTTCGCGCCGTCGCCGCGCTGCCGCTCTGCTGGCTCGCCCTGCGCTACGGCGTCGCCGGCGCCGTCCTGGGTGGCTTCACCTGGGCCGCCAGCTCCGCCCTCATCCTCTCCGGCACGGCCGACACCGCCTCCTTCTCCGGCCTCCTGGCCTTCCTGCTCACCGGCACGATGCTCGCCGTGATCGTCGGCGCCGTCGTCTCCGAGCGCGGCCGCATCCAGCGCGACCTGCGCCACCTGGCGATGCACGACCAGCCGTCCGGTCTGCCGAACGAGCCGCACCTGCTCGAGCTCCTGGACCGGTCGCTCGCCGAGGCGCGGGGCCGCGAGGTCACCACCCTCATCGTCCGCTTCGCCGGCCTGCGCCAGGTCGCTGCCGCCCTGAGCAAGAAGGACACGCAGCAGCTCGTCACGTCGCTGTCGGAGAAGATCGCCGTCATCGCCGGCGACACCGCCGCGATCGCCCGCCCCGGCTTCGACCGCTTCGCCGTCCTGATCACCGGTGCCGGCCAGGAGCGCCGTCAGCAGATCGCCGACGAGCTCATCGACACCCTCCATCAGCCGCTCGCCGTCGAGAGCCGCGAGGTCTTCGTCGACCCGCGCGTCGGCATCACCGTCGGCCTGCCCGGCGAAGCCGCCGACGTGGTCCTCGCCCACGCCGTGCACGCCGCCGACGTCGCCGCGGCCGCCGACGGCAACCGCATCGGGTACTACGACGCGACCCTGGAGCGCGCCCAACGCGAGCGCCAGGAACTCACCGAGGATCTGCGCGTCGCCGTCGAGCGGGGCGAGTTCCTGCTCGCCTTCCAGCCGATCGTCACCGCCCGCGAGGGCACCGTCGTCGCGGCCGAGGCGCTGCTGCGCTGGGTCGACAAGAAGCGCGGCGCCGTCTCGCCGATGGACTTCATCCCCGTCGCCGAGGAGACGGGCCTCATCCTTCCGATCGGCCGTTGGGTGCTCAACGAGGCCTGCCGCCGCGCCACCACCTGGCCGCACGTCGCCGGCCGCGCGATCGACGTCTCCGTGAACGTCTCGCCGATCCAGCTGATGGACGAGGGCTTCGTGGACGACGTCGCCGAGGCGCTCCAGCTCTCAGGCCTGCCGGCCAGCCGCCTGCGGGTCGAGATCACTGAGGGCATCGTCCTCGAGGACATCGAGCGCACGATCCTGCGGATCAACCAGCTGCGCGAGATGGGCGTCGAGACGATGCTCGACGACTTCGGCACCGGCCACTCGTCGCTCGCCTGGGTCCAGCGCCTGCCCGTCTCCTGCATCAAGATCGACCGCGCGTTCGTCAACGACGTCGCCGTCGACGGCATCGACCGCGCCATCGTGCACGCCAGCCTCTACCTGAGCCGCGCGCTCGGCACCGAGACCGTGGCCGAGGGCGTGGAGACCGAGGCGCAGCGCGAGCAGCTCATCCGCATGGGCTGCCAGAAGCTCCAGGGCTACCTCTTCGCCCGCCCCCAGCCCGCCGACGTCTTCCCCGACTTCCTCGCCAAGCAGCGTGCCGGCGTCCGCACCGGGACCCCGGCTGCGGGCCGCGCCCAGGCGCCCGCCCCGGCCCCGGCCACGGCTCCGGTTCCGGTGGCCGCTCATGCTCCGGTCGCCGCCCATGCTCCGGCTCCGATGCACCGTGTGCCCGCCGTCGCCGCGACGTCGGCTCACGCGCAGGCCGCCGCCATGACTCACGCCGCCGCGCCCGAGCAGTTCTCGATGGGCTCGTCGGACGGGC
Organism: Solirubrobacteraceae bacterium; assembly: GCA_030655275.1. Taxonomy (GTDB): domain Bacteria; phylum Actinomycetota; class Thermoleophilia; order Solirubrobacterales; family Solirubrobacteraceae; genus JAGIBJ01. The sequence goes on along the minus strand of JAURVW010000672.1, from coordinate 629 downwards.
GCCCGCAGCCGATGCGCATGAACGGGGGCCCGGGTGTGCACGCCAAGCCGATGCCGGGGGCTCCGAAGCCCGCGGCGCCGACGCAGCCGGGCTTCTCGACGATCGAGGAGCGCCCGGCGCCTGCGTCGGGCCATCACGCAGCCGCTCCGGAGCACGTCGCTGCCCCGACGCACGCGCACCTGGCCACCGTGCCGGACCCGCGCTACGTCGCCTAGACGGTCGACGCGAGTGCGCTAAACGGACTTTGGTCCGTTTGTGGCACCGAAGCGCTCCAGCGCCCCGCCCGGCGCGATACGCTGGAAGTCGTGACTTCCCCGGCTGCACCTGAGCCCACGGTGGCGTACAGCGCCCCGGCCGCACTTCCGCAGGTCGACGGGCCTCCGCCGCCGCTGCGCGCCGATGCCCAGCGCAACCGCGAGCGTGTGCTCTGCGCGGCGGCGCGACTGATCGAGACGTCCGGTGCCGCCGGGCTCACGATGGAGGGTGTCGCGGAGGAGGCCGGGGTCGGCAAGGGCACCGTCTTCCGTCGGTTCGGCGACCGCTCCTCGCTGTTGCGCGCCCTCCTCGACGAGGAGGAGCGTCGCCTGCAGGACGCCGTCATCGCCGGTCCGCCGCCGCTCGGCCCGGGT
>JAURVW010000658.1 GCA_030655275.1 Solirubrobacteraceae bacterium | reverse complement strand
CCACACCACCGGCGGCCGCGACGGCGCCGGCACTTCCAGCGACGGCGCACTCGACGTGCGGCTCAGCCCGCCCGGCTCGGGCAAGCCCGGCACCAACCCAGAGCAATTGTTCGGTGTCGGCTATTCGGCCTGCTTCATGGGCGCGATCAAGCTCGCCGGCGGCCGGCTCGGCATCCGGGTGCCCGACGGCGTGGCGGTCGATGCCGAGGTCTCGCTCGGCAAGACCGCGGGCGACGCCGCCTACGCGCTGGCGGTGAAGCTCAGCGTCACGCTGCCCGGGCTGAGCGATGCGCAGAAGTGGCAGTTGGTCGAAGCCGCGCACCAGACCTGCCCCTACTCGAACGCGACCCGCGGCAACATCGAGGTCGAGTTCGCCGTCGCCTGATCGGCGCTTCCCACGCGCATGGCGGCCGGGCTACATTCCGGCTGCCATGCCGCCCCCACACGACCCCCACGCCATGACCGCCCGAAGCTCCGACCATGTGCTCATCGTCGACGACGACCGCGAGATCCGCGAACTGCTCAGCACCTACCTGGTGAAGAACGGCTTGCGGGTGACGGGCGTGCCCACCGGCCGGCACATGCGTGCGGCGCTGGAGAGTTCGGGCCCCTTCGACCTGATCATCCTCGACCTGATGCTGCCGGGCGAAGACGGGCTCACGCTGTGCCGCGACCTGCGCGCAGGCAAGTACAAGGCCACGCCGATCCTCATGCTCACCGCGCGCAGCGAAGAGGCCGACCGCATTCTCGGCCTCGAGATGGGCGCCGACGATTACCTGGCCAAGCCCTTTGCCGCGCGCGAGCTGCTGGCGCGCATCCGCGCGGTGCTGCGCCGCACCCGCATGCTGCCGCCCAACATGCACGTGGCGGCCGAAGACGCATCGACGCTGGCCTTCGGCGACTGGCGGGTCGACACCATCGCCCGCCACCTGATCGACGCGAGCGGCACGATGGTCGCGCTCAGCGGCGCCGAATACCGGTTGCTGCGCGTGTTCCTCGACCATCCG
>JAURVW010000657.1 GCA_030655275.1 Solirubrobacteraceae bacterium | reverse complement strand
CGGCGCCGAGGAACAGGATGAGGATGAGGCCGACGATCACCAGCCCGAAGTGGCCGTACTTGAGCTCGCGCATGCGCAGCACGTCGACCTGCGCGACGGCGATCATCACCACCACGCCGATGCAGATGAAGATGATCTGACGGCTCGCCAGTGTCGGCGCGATGCTCACGCGGACGGCGAGGATCGAGATCACGAGCAGCGCGATCGTCGAGAGGAGCAGGAGCGGGTCGAAGCCGCGGAGGAAGCGGGCCGTCATCAGTTCGACGTGTCGCCGCCGGAGACGATCTCGACGTCGTCGAGGCCGTACCACTTCTTGAGGATCTCGCCGGCGATCGGCGCCGCCGTGGCCGCACCGAACCCGCCGCGCTCGACGGTGACGACGACGACGATCGGGCGCTTGGGGTCGTTGACGTACGCGGCGTACCAGGACTGGTCCTCGCGGCCCTCACCGCGCTCGGCCGTACCGGTCTTGCCGAACAGCGGATAGCGGTCCTTCGGCCAGTTCACGAACACCCCGGCCGACGTGCCCTGTCCCTCGTTCGCGGCCTTGTAGAGGCCGTTGCGGATGGCCTCGAGGCCACCGGTGCCCTCGAGGTCGACCGGCTTGCGCTCGGGCTTGAAGCGGAACGTCTGACGGGTGGCGCCGAAGCGATCCTGCAGGGCCTTGGCCAGGTGCGGGCGCACGATCGTGCCGCCGTTCTGGATCGCCGAGTACATGACGGCCGTCTGCAGCGGCGTGACCTGCACGTCGCCCTGACCGACCGAGAGCTGGATGTTGTCGCCGACGGACCATTCGCGCATGTCGCTGAGGCCGCACCCACGGGCGGCGGCGGCGTAGACGGAGAACTGCACGCCCTTCGGGATCGGCGGATCTGCGTCGTCGCGGCACTTCGCCTCCTCGTCGGACAGGCGCTTGCGCCAGCTGCGGTCCGGGATGTTGCCGGAGGTCTCGCTGGGGAGGTCGACGCCGGTCTTGCGGCCGTAGCCGAGCTTGCGGGCCCACGACGCGAGCGGCAGCGGATCGACGAGGCCGTTCATCGCGATGCCCTTCACGTAGAAGTACGTGTCGGAGGAGACCTGCAGCGCCGTCGTGAGGTCGACGCCGCCGTGCGCGACGGAGCCGGCGTTCGTGAAGGTCTGCGGGCCGACCTTGATCTTGCCGTTGTCCTGGTAGACCTCGCCGACGGTGCCCTTGCCGGAGTCGAGCATCGCGAAGGCGGTGACGGGCTTGAAGGTGGAGGCGGCCGGGTAGGCGCCGTCGGTGACGCGGTTGAACAGCGGCTTGGAGCTGTTCTCGTTCTGGAACTCCCGGATGTAGTCCTCCTCCGAGATGCCGCGCACGAACATCGCCGGATCGAAACTCGGGTTGGAGACCGAGGCCAGGATCTCGCCGTTGCGCGGATCCATCGCGATCGCCGCGCCGGGAAGGCCCGTCGGGTTGAACTTCGAGCCGGCACCCATCGCGCTCTGGGCGCGCTTCATGAGGTCGCGGTCGAGCGTGAGCTGGAGGTTGTCGCCACCGATCGGCTTCTTCTCCCCCTCGTCGCCCTGCACGTTGCCGTACGCGTCGATCTTCGTGAGGACCTTGCCGTCGACGCCGCTGAGGTAGCCGTTGTACTCGAGCTCGAGGCCGCTGAGACCGACCTGCTTGTTGAGGTCGGTCTTCTCGTACTTCTTGATCGTGACCTTGCCGTCCTCGTCGACCGGCACCGGTCCGACCTGCCCGAACAGCTGCGCGCCGGCCTTCTTCACCGGGTAGGAGCGCACGAACTTGGAGGCGGTGGTGACGCCCGGGTAGAGGTCGGCGTTCTCGGCGATGTAGTTGACGACGTCGTTCTGGGCGCCCTGCTTGCGCAGCGGGATCGCCGCGTACGGCAGCAGGTAGAGGTTGGTGATGACGCGCTTGCGGACCTCCCCCGGATCGAGCTGGAGCAGCTTGCCGAGATCCTCGTAGCGCTTCTTGAGCTTCGCCAGGTCGCCCGGCTCACTCGAATCGGCGTACTCGCGGAGCACGTCCGGGTCGTTGAGCGACGGGTACTGCGGCTTCGGGGTGTTCGCCTTGGTCTTGATCGGCGTGGTCGGCGCGGGCTGGCCCTTCACGCGCTTCGGAGCCTTTTCGGGCAGGGCGCCCCAGTTGCCGAGGTCGAGGCCGTACTGGTTGGCGATCTCGCGCTCGATCATCGGCAGGGAGCCCGGCGAGAGCGAGACGATCTGGGCGCGGCGGTTGCGCACCAGCAGGTTGCCCTTGCGGTCGAGGATGTTGCCGCGTGGTGCGGTGATCGCGACGGTGCGCGAGCGGTTCTTGGACGCGGCGGCGGCGAGCGAGTCGCCCGAGAGCACCTGCAGGTACCAGAGCCGGAAGAAGACGATGGCGAACAGGCCGAGCAGGACCGCGCCGATCACCGCGACGCGCAGTGCCACGGCCTGGTTCTGTGCGGGTGCCGCCCCGCCGCCCTGCGAGGCGCCTTTGTTCAGCGGACTGATCATCGGCGACCTCCGACCCTAGAGCCCCGGCGGCGAGAGCCACCCGATAGGGCGCGTGAGGCGCGAGTCCCGCTGACCGAACGCCCGCGCTGCTTGCTCTGCCCGCGGCTCGTGGAGAGCGGCGAGAGTCGCGTGGTCGTGGCGCGACGGCGCCGGATGCGCGGGTCGCGGGAGAGCGCACCGACGAGCCCGCGGCGGGTCGCGCGATAGACGAACGGCGCGATGAGGCCGTTGAGCAACGAGGTGGTCACGATCGCCTGCAGCAGCTCCCACGAGGCGGCCGACGACGCGCCGAGGAGCACCTGCAGCACGCCCGTCGCCAAGAGTGCGGCGAACGTGGCGACGGCGCCCGTGACCATCGGGACGAAGATGCCCTCGGGATCGCGGGCGTTGCCCACGCGGCCGCCGATCTCGCCGATGCACAGCAACAGGAGCGACGTGAGCCCGAGCGGGGTACCGAGGAGGAGATCCGACAGCAATCCCATGCCGAAGCCCGTGGCGGCGCCGCCGGTCGGACCGACGAGAAAGCCGGCGGCGAGCGCGACGAGGGGCAGGATGTCGACGCGTCCGTTCACGAGCCGCAGCTCGGAGAAGAACCCGTTCTGGAGCAGGACGGCCAGGAGGCCGACGGCGGCGAGCCGCAGCGCGAGCTGCGAGTCCTCCCCTCCCCGGCCCCTCGGCGAACGCAGCACGCGGGCGGAGGCGCTCACGGCCGGGCGTCCTCGACGGTCCGCAGCACCATGAGGACGTCCGGCAGGCGACGCAGGTCGACCGACGGGGTCACGTGGACGACCTGGCTGTCGGCGTTCTGGTCCTCGATCTTCGTGATCGTGCCGATCGGGATCGCCGGCGGAAAGCGGGACTCCAGGCGCTGCGACGTGCTGCCGGCCGTGACGACGGTGTCGCCGTCGCGGAACCGGTCGGACTTGGGGATCTCGAGGATGAGGTCCCCGACGGTGCCGACCTTCGACGGCCGCAGCGGGCCCTTGTCGTCGGTGCGGGCCACCTCGGCGGTGACGCCGGACTTGCCGTCGGTGATGAGGCGGACGATCGACGTGCCGCTCTGCGCGCTGATCACCATGCCGATGAGTCCGTTCGGCGCGATGACGGGATTGCCGTACGCGATGCCGTCGCTGGTGCCCTTCGAGATCTTGATCGTGCGGTACCAGGCGGAGGCGCTCTGGCTGATCGGCGACACCTCGACGGGGCCGTACCGCGCATAGGGGGCGGCGAGCTCGGCCAGCTGCTGCTGGGACCCGTTCATCATCACGCGCTGGCGAAGGACGGAGTTCTCGATCGCGAGCCGGTCGCGCTCCGCGCGCACGTCGGACAGGTCGCCCTTGGCGCGGAACGTGTCGCCGACCCAGTTCACGAGGTCCCGGCCCGGCTTGGCGACCTTCGAGGCGCCCTCCTGGATCGGGGACACGACGCCGGCCAACCCGCGCTCGGCACCGCCGAAGGCACCGACGAACGAGCCGGTCAGCAGTACGAACGCCGCGAGCACGAGCAGCAGGAAGACGGCTCGGCGGCGACGGAATGTCTTCTCGTCAGGCACGGATGGTTGATCTCGGGTGGGGTGTGGTGCGGCGGGACCAGAGGGGCCGCCGGCACGTGGACCGCGTGTCGCTGGTGACTAGTAGCGGCGGCGGCGACCGCCGCGGGCGTTGGGCTTGTTCGAGCGGTGGATGACCTCGAACTCCTCGAGCGACCGGCCGGAGCCGACCGCCACGCAGGTGAGCGGGCTCTCGGCGAGATGACACGGCATCTGCGTCTCCTGACGCAGCCGCTCGTCGAGTCCGTGGAGCAGGGCTCCACCACCGGCAAGCATGATCCCACGATCCATGATGTCGGACGCCAGTTCCGGGGGCGTCCGGTCCAGCGTCTCACGAACGGCGCCGAGGATCTGTGAGAGCGGTTCGTCGATCGCGCGCCGGATCTCCTCGGAGGTGAGGACGATCGTCTTCGGCAGGCCGGTGACCATGTCGCGGCCGCGGATCTCAGCTTGGAGCTCCTCCTCCATCGGGTAGGCGGAGCCGATCTCGAGCTTGAGTTCCTCGGCCGTCTGCTGGCCGATGAGGAGTTTGTACTCGCGCTTGGCGTAGTTGATGATCGCCTCGTCGAGCTCGTCGCCGCCGACGCGGATCGACTGGCTCACGACGATGCCGCCGAGCGAGATCACGGCGACCTCGCTCGTGCCGCCGCCGATGTCGACGATCATGGAGCCGGTCGGCTCGCCGACGGGCAGGCCCGAGCCGATCGCGGCGGCCATCGGCTCCTCGATCAGGTAGGCCTGCCGGGCGCCGGCGGAGAGGGTGGCCTCCTCGACGGCGCGCTTCTCGACGCCGGTGACGCCGGACGGCACGCAGACGACGACTCGCGGGTGGGCCCAGCGGTTCTGGTGGACCTTCTGGATGAAGTGGCGGAGCATCTCCTCCGTCACGTCGAAGTCGGCGATGACGCCGTCCTTGAGCGGGCGGATCGCCTGGATCGTGCCGGGGGTACGGCCGAGCATGCGCTTGGCCTCGATGCCGACGGCGTGCACCTCGCCCGTGCGCGAGTCGATCGCGACGACGGACGGTTCGGAGAGCACGATGCCGCGGCCCCGGACGTAGACGAGGGTGTTGGCGGTGCCGAGGTCGACGGCCATGTCGCGGCCACCGAATCCGGTGAGGTTGTCGAAGAGACCCATGAGCAGGTAAGCAGCGGTCCGGGGACGCGGGTGGGGGACCCGACCGCAAGGGCGGGAGTCTACCCCGCGCC
>JAURVW010000648.1 GCA_030655275.1 Solirubrobacteraceae bacterium | reverse complement strand
GCCGCCCGCCAAGAAGATCGCCGTGCTCGCCTGCATGGATGCACGTCTCAACGTCTACGGCGCGCTCGGTCTCTCCGAGGGCGACGCCCACGTGATCCGCAACGCCGGCGGCGTCGTGACCGACGACGAGATCCGCTCCCTCGCGATCTCCCAGCGCCTCCTCGGCACCGAGGAGATCATCCTCATCCACCACACCGACTGCGGCATGCTCACCTTCACCGACGACGAGTTCAAGAAGTCGATCCAGGACGAGACCGGCATCAAACCCGAGTGGGCCGCCGAGTCCTTCCCCGAGCTCGACGCCGACGTGAAGCAGTCCCTCGCGCGCATCCAGGCCTCGCCGTTCATCCCCAAGAAAGACAACGTGCGCGGCTTCGTCTACGAGGTCGAGACCGGCAAGCTCCGCGAGGTCATCTGAGCAGATCTCGTCCCAGTCGTGCTGGTCGCTGATCAGACCGCGACGGCCTCGCGACGCGCGATCTCCTCGCGCACGATCGGCGCAACCTCGGTGCCGAGCAGTTCGATCGACCGCATGATGTCGGCGTGGGCGGGGCCGCCGACGTCCATCTGCAGCAGGTAGCGCTGGTGGCCGAAGATCTCGTGCTGGTCCAGGATCTTTTGGGCGACCTCTTCGGGCGTGCCGACGAGCAGGTGACCGCGCGGCTGGCGGCCTGCCTCGAACTGGTCGCGCCGGGCCGGTGGCCAGCCGCGCTCGCGACCGATCTGGGTCATCGTCTCGGCGTAGCCGGGCCAGAAGGCATCGGCGGCGCCGCGCGAGGTGTCGCCCACGAACCCGTGCGCGTTGAGGCTGATCGGCAGGGTCGCCGGGTCGTGCCCGCCCTCCTTCGCCGCCTCGCGGTAGAGCTCGGCGAGCGGCGCCATCCGCTCGGGCAGACCGCCGATGATCGCGATCGCCAGGCCCAGGCCGAGGAAGCCGGCGCGGGCGACCGACGGCGGGTTGCCACCGACGGCGATCCACAGCGGCAGCGGCGACTGCGCGGGCTGGGGTCGGATCTCGGCAGCGCGGAGCGGCGCGCGGAACTTCCCGGACCACGTCACCGGGCCGCCCTGGCGCAGCGTGAGCAGCAGCTCGAGCTTCTCCGCGAAGAGCTCGTCGTAGTCGGCGGTGTCGTAGCCAAAGAGCGGGAACGACTCGATGAAGGAGCCGCGGCCGGCCATCAACTCGACCCGGCCCTCCGAGACGAGATCGGCGGTCGCGAAGTCCTGGTAGAGCCGAACGGGATCCGTGGACGACAGGACGGTCACGGCGCTCGTGAGCCGGATCCGCTTCGTGCGGGCGGCCGCGGCGGCGATCACCACGGTCGGCGAGGTGATCACGTACTCCTCGCGATGGTGCTCCCCGAACCCGAACACGTCGAGCCCGACCTGGTCGGCCAGTTCCACCTGCTCGAGCAACTCGGTCATCCGCTGCTGGTCGGTCTGCAGATGCCCCGTCTGTGGGTCACGTCCGCGGTCGCCAAAGCTGTAGATCCCGAGTTCCATGCCGCCCACGATACGCGCCGCGGGCGGCGCTCACGCGCCAATCGGACCGCGGTCCGCTTAGGGCGATCGCGTGTGCTTCGTCGCTTCGGCCGGCCGGCCGGCCGGACCTCGTGGGCTCCGTTTGCAACGAATAGCGACGTGTTTGGAGCCCACGACGTTTTGTGCGTCGGGCGGCCTGCCTCGTGGGCTCCGTTTGCGTCGAATAGCGACGTGTTCGGAGCCCACGATGTCTGGTGCGTCGGGCGGCCCGCCTCGTGGGCTCTGTCTGCAACGAATAGCGACGTGTTCGGAGCCCACGATGTCTGGTGCGTCGGGCGGCCCGCCTCGTGGGCTCTGTCTGCAACGAATAGC
>JAURVW010000646.1 GCA_030655275.1 Solirubrobacteraceae bacterium | reverse complement strand
GGGCGCCGCAGCCGAGCTGCGGCGCCCCGGCCCGACTCGGACCTATCGAAGCGGCTCGGCCACGGCCTCGGAGGCGTCGGCCTGCTCGAGCACGCGCAGGGCGGCGGCGAGGCCGCGCAGGTACGCGTGGGCCGAAGCCGTGATCACGTCGGTGTCGACCGCCGTGCCGGTGCCGGTGGCGCGCCCGCCGGCGATGACGCCGGGCAGCTGCGAGCGGAGCGCGTCACCGACGGCTCCGAGCTCGACGACCACGGAGACGTGCCCCAGGGAGTCCTGGCCACCGGAGATCGCCTCGACGCGGTACTCGCGCAGGCGCGCCTCGACGCCGACGGCCTCGTTGATCGCCATGAAGACGGAGTCCACGGTGCCGTCGCCCTGGCCCCCACCGGACTTCTCGGTGCCGTCCGGGAGCGCGACGGTGACCGTCGAGGACGGATCCCCGTTCGAGTTCGAACGCACGTCGAAGTCGATGAGCTCGAACTGGTGCGAGGCGCCGGTCTCGATCCGCAGGTCGTCGGTCATGAGGGCCTCGAGGTCCATCGACGTGACCTGCTTCTTGCGGTCCGCGATCTCCTTGAAGCGCTTGAACGCCGTGCCGAGCTGGTCGCCGGTGAGCTCGTAGCCCATCTTCTCCAGCGCGTCCTTGAGTGCCGCGCGGCCCGACAGCTTGCCGAGGACCAGCTGGTTGGAATCATCGAGGCCGACCCGTCGCGGATCCATGATCTCGAAGGTCTCGGGGTTCTTCAGGACGCCGTCCTGATGGATGCCGGACTCGTGGCTGAACGCGTTGCGGCCGACGATCGCCTTGTTCGGCTGCACCGGGTAGCCGGTCATGCGGGAGATCATCCGGCTCGTGCGCGCGATCTCCGTCGTCGTGACGCCGGTGTGCAGGCCGAGCAGCTTTGCGCGGGTGTCGAGCAGCATCACGAACTCCTCGATCGACGTGTTGCCGGCGCGCTCGCCGAGGCCGTTGATCGCGCCCTCGACCTGCCGGGCGCCCGCGAGGACGCCGGCCAGCGAGTTGGCGACCGCGAGGCCGAGGTCGTCTTGGCAGTGGACGGAGAGGGTGACGTCCTTCAGGCCGGGCGTCAGCTCGTAGAGCT
>JAURVW010000641.1 GCA_030655275.1 Solirubrobacteraceae bacterium | reverse complement strand
GGCATGATCTCGCCCTTGTTGATCCACACCTTGACGCCGATGCGACCGAAGGTCGTACGGGCCTCGTAGAAGCCGTAGTCGATGTCGGCGCGCAGCGTATGCAGCGGCACGCGACCTTCGGAGTACGACTCGGTGCGGGCCATCTCGGAGCCGCCGAGGCGACCGCCGACCTGGATCTTGCAGCCCTTGGCACCAGAGCGGATCGCGCTCTGGAGCGCACGCTTCATCGCGCGGCGGAAGGCCACGCGGTTCTGCAGCTGCTCGGCGATCGACTGGCTGACCAGCTTCGCGTCGAGCTCGGGGCGCTTGATCTCGAGGATGTTGACCTTCACGGACTTCGCCGTGAGGGCGTGCAGCTCGCGACGCAGGGCGTCGACTTCGCTACCGGACTTGCCGATGACGATGCCGGGACGCGCCGTGTTGATGTCGACCTCGACCTCCTGCGCGTTCTTGCGAATCAGGATGTCGGAGAGGCCGGCATGCGCCAGCTTGGCGTTGATGTGACGCCGGATACGGATGTCTTCTTCGAGCCAATCGGCGAACTGGCGCTCGTTGAACCACGTGCTGCGCCAGTCGTGGATGTAGCCAACGCGAAGTGACTCAGGATGAACTTTCTGACCCATCGCGGGTTACTCCTTGGATCCGAGAAGGATCGTGAGATGGCTGGTGCGCTTCCGGATCCGGAAGGCACGTCCCTGGGCGCGGGGCTGGAAACGCTTGAGCGTCGGGCCCTCGTCTGCGAAGACGGCGACGATCTTGAGATCCTCGGCGTCCAGGGCATGGTTGTGCTCGGCGTTGGCGACCGCCGACTCGAGCAACTTGCTCCAGTCGCGAGCCACCGCACGGGGCGAGTGCTCGAGGATCGCGCGGGCCTTGTCGACGGGCTGCTCACGGATGTGATCGCAGACCAGTCGGGCCTTGCGGGCCGAGGAGCGGATGTACTTGGCGTGCGCGCGAACCGTGATCTTCTCCGCAGGCGCGTTGCGGCGCGAGCGGGTCGGACGGGGCTTCTGCGCGGGCTTTGCAGCCTCGGCGTCAGCCGCCTTCTTGGCAGCGGGCTGGCGGCGTGCCGGAGCCTTCTTGGCCGGAGCCGATTCAGCAGCGGCGTCGTCGCCGGCGTCGGCAGCAGCGGCCTTGGCCGGAGCCTTCTTCGCGGGCGCCTTCTTGGCGGGAGCCTTTTCGGCAGCCGTGTCGTCGCCGTCCGCAGCAGCGGCCTTGGCGGCCGCCGGCTTCTTGGCAGCGGGCTTCTTCGCGGCCGGCTTCTCAGCCGTCGCGTCGTCGCCGTCCGCGGCGGCCTTGGCAGCAGCGGGCTTCTTGGCCGGCGCCTTCTTGGCAGCCGGAGCAGCCTTGGTCGCCTTCTCCTCAGCCGAGGAGGACGCCGGGTCCTGCTTGGTCTCCGGCTCCGCCGGCTCGTTCTTCTCGTCAGTCATTGAATCCTCAGCGAACCTTGCCGCTACCGGCGTGGCCCTTGAACGTGCGCGTGGGAGCGAACTCGCCGAGCTTGTGCCCGACCATCGCCTCGCTCACGAACACCGGAACGTGCTTGCGCCCGTCGTGGACGGCGATCGTGTGCCCCACGAACTCGGGGAAGATCGTCGATGCACGCGACCAGGTCTTGATGACCGAACGCTTGCCCGACTCGTTCTGCGCCTCGACGCGAGCGAAGAGTCGGTCTTCGACCCAGGGGCCCTTCTTGGATGAGCGGCTCATCGCTTGCCTCGCTTGCGACCACGCACGATGTACGCGTCAGACGCTTTGTTCTTCTTACGGGTGCGGTAGCCGAGGGTCGGCTTGCCCCAGGGAGTCACGGGGTGACGACCTGCGGTCTTGGAACCCTCACCACCACCATGCGGGTGGTCGACCGGGTTCATGGCGACGCCACGCGTCTGCGGGCGAACGCCCATGTGACGCTTGCGGCCGGCCTTGCCGATCGAGATGTTCTTGTGCTCGGCGTTGCCGATCGAACCGATCGTCGCGCGACAGACGTCGCGGACCATGCGCATCTCGCCGGACGGGAGGCGCAGCGTAGCCATGCCGTTGTCCTTGGCCATGAGCTGGATCGACGTGCCGGCGGAGCGGCCGAGCTGGCCACCCTTGCCGGGCTGGAGCTCGACGTTGTGCACGATCGTACCCGTGGGCATCTGACCGAGCTCGAGGGCGTTGCCGACGGTGATGTCGGAGCCCGGGCCGCTGTTGACCTTCTGGCCGACCTTCAACCGGGCCGGAGCCAGGATGTAGGCCTTCTCGCCGTCCGAGTAGTGCAGGAGGGCGATGTTGGCGGTGCGGTTCGGGTCGTACTCGATCGAGTGCACGGTGGCCTCGATGCCGTCCTTGAGCCGCTTGAAGTCGATCTTGCGGTACAGGCGCTTGGCTCCGCCGCCACGATGGCGAGCGGTCTTGCGACCGTTGTTGTTGCGACCACCGGTCTTCTTGAGACCTTCGGTGAGCGTCTTTTCGGGACCGACCTTGGTGATCTCCGCGTAGTCCGAGTAGGACACGAAGCGGAGACCAGGGCTGGTCGGCTTGGGCTTGCG
>JAURVW010000640.1 GCA_030655275.1 Solirubrobacteraceae bacterium | reverse complement strand
CGGCGCCGCCGAGCGCGAGCCACACGTACCCCATGAGGCTGGTGATCCCGAACACGATGATGCCGACGACGACCGCCGTCGCCGCGCCCGCGTTCACGCCGAGCAGGCCGGGGTCGGCCAGCGGGTTGCGGGTCATGGCCTGCATGAGCGTGCCGGCGATGCCGAGCGCGATGCCGACCTCGAGCCCGAGCAGCGTGCGCGGGGCGCGCAGCTCGCGCACGATCTCACCGGCGCGGGAGCCCGTGGGGGAGAAGATCTCCCGCCACACGTCGGCGAGCGGGATGCCGCGCGCGCCCACGCTCAGGCTCAGGAGCACGCAGAGGCCGAGGATCGCGGCCAGCAGCAGCAGGATCGCGGAGCGACCGCCAGCGGAGCCGCGGATGCGTTTCACGACGCCCGTCGCCGGAGCGGCGCCGTCGGGCTCGGTGCCATTGAAGCGCGACGGCGACGGCGCGGTCTGCGTGCTCACGCGCGCTCCCGCCCGAGCGCGACGAGCGCCTCGGCCAGCCCACCGCGCCAGCAGTAGGCGTCGTGGCCGCCCTGATATTCGGCGTGGCGCACCTCGGCGTGCCCCGCCTCGCGAAGGGCTGAGGTGAGCTCACGGGAAGGCCCGAGCAGGAGCCACTCCTGCAGGCCCACCTCGACGCTCACCTTGGCCGGCCCGGCCGTCGCCTCGGCCAGCGCGTCGCGCAGCCAGCCGGCCTCGCGGCCGTCGGGCAGCGGCTCGGCCGGGAACCACAGCGACGGCGACTGCGCGTGCACCACGCCGATCTCGCCCTCGGCGCGCAGGCCCGCGTAGAGCGATGTGATGCCACCGAGGCTGCGGCCGCTGATCGTCGTCGAAGCTCCTTCGGGCGACACCGCCAGCTCGGCCCGCGCCCACGGCAGCAGGTCGAGCAGGAGGAAGTCGACGAAGGTGTCGTTGCAGGTGAGGTCACGCCAGCGCGAGGGCGTGTCGATCGCGTCGACCAGGACGGCGATCGTCGGCCGGATCCGTTCCTCGGCGATGAGGTTGTCGAGCGTGGAGACGATGTCGAGGCGGTTCGCCCAGTCCTCACCGTCGAGCAGCAGGAGCAGCTCGTGCTCGGTTTCGGGCAACACGAGCCCGTCCGACGGCGTGTAGACCCACACGCGCCGCGGCTCGTCGAGGTGCTCGCTCGGGATGCGGACCTCGGCGAGCGAGCCGCGCGGCACGTCGGCGCGGCGTTCGCGCCACGGCTGCTTCGGAGCGTCCTCGAGCTCGACGACCGAGGTCGGCAGGTCGCCGGGCTTGCCGGGGAAGTGGGTGCGGCAGAACGGGTCTGGGCCGGCGGTCGACGCGACGCCGGCCCAGCGGGCGCGCGGGCCGGTGACGCTCCCGACGGTCGCGGCCGCCGGGATCTCGCCGTCGTCGGGTGCCAGCTGGTAGGTCGCCCGCCAGTCCGTGGGCATGCGGTAGGTGCGGTGCCACACGTCGGTGCCCTCGATGCGCTCGAGCTGGCTGAGGTCCCAGACGGACGGGTCGGTGAGCTTGTTCGCGAGCAGGACGACGGTGCGCGTGCTCAGGCCGTCGGTGCCGTGGCGGTCGCGCCAGAGGAAGGTGACGGCCCGCTCGCCCGGGGCGCCTTCGACCGGTTCGACGAGCGGCGTGCCGACCTTGGCGATCTTGGTCCAGAAGGCCTGCAGGACGGAGGCGCGGCCCTCTTCGCCGGCGTCGGCCAGGGCGGCGCGTAGGCCGTCGATGCGCGGGCTCGTCCCGAGCTCGGGCGGCGGGGACTTGGGGACGCGCGGCGGGCGCGCAGGGACGCCTGTGCCGGTCGCGGTCACGAGCCGAGCGTACGGGCCACGTCGTCGAGGATCACGTTCGCCGCCAGCGGGCCACCCGCGCTCGTCCACGCCGACCCGTCGACCGGGACGATGTGCTTGGCCTTGAAGGCCGCCAGGCGCGTGAAGCCGGGCGTGTCCTCGGCGGTCTTGATCGCGCCCTCGGCCGAGGCGGCGTCAGCGGGCAGATCGACCGAGCCGGCCTCCGCGCTGCCGGCACCGAGCGCGCCGAAGAACACCCAGTCGCCGTC
>JAURVW010000628.1 GCA_030655275.1 Solirubrobacteraceae bacterium | reverse complement strand
CCACACGACGCTGCGCCAGATCACGACCTCGAAAGCGGCGCGCGACGTCCACCGCCCGGCCGCCGCGGGCGCCGTGTGCGAAGGCGTCTACCGGGGCGACGTGCGCCAGCAGGGCGCCACGCCCTCGTGGGCCTTGCCGATCAAGCGTGCGCCGGAACCGGCGATGCTCGACGCACCCGCCACCTGGGCCAACGTGCAGGCCTATGGCGCCGTCGCCGACGGCGTCACCGACTCCTCGGCCGCGATCCGCCAGGCCGTGAACTCGGGCGCGTCGACGGTCTACTTCCCGCACGGCCAATACGTCGTCAACGACACGGTCGAGGTGCCGTCGAGCGTGCGCCGCATCGAGGGGATGATGTCGACGATCACGGTCAACCGCTACAACTCGGCGCCGTTCTGGCTCGGCGGCGGCATCCTCAAGGTCACCCGCGCGGGCGACCCGCTGATGATCCAGCGCCTCAACTTCGACATGACCGGCAAGGGCGGCAAGCTCGCGATCGAGTACCGCGGCAGCGCCACGCTGATCCTGCGCGACGTGGTGGGCGCCGGCCTCACCCTGGTCGATCGCTCCAACACCGGCGGCGAACTGTTCGGCGACAACCTCATCGCCGCCAGCATGAAGTTCGCAGGCACGAGCGGCATCTGGCTGCGCCAGTTCGATTCGGAAGGCTCGGGCGTGCGCATCGCCAACGCGGGTGCGCCGCTCTGGCTGCTCGGCCTGAAGACCGAACAGAACGCGACCGCGGTCGCGAACAGCGCCGGCGCCGTCACCGAGGTGCTCGGCGGCCTGCTCTACATGGTCAACCCGACGACCACGCCGCGCCCGGCCTTCACCAACGACTCGTCGCAGCTGTTCGCGGCCTACGTGGAGGAAGCCTTCCTGCCCGCCGCGACCTACGCGGTGCAGCTGCAGGACACGACGCCGCTCGAGGAATTCTCCATACTCAGCACCTCGCAACCGAGCCGCGGCGTCGGCCGCACGGTGCCCGCGCTGAGCTCCGACTGAGCCGGCGGGGTCAGCCGGGTTTGCGAACATGTGAGTGATTCGCGAACCCGGAGACCCCCGATGTCCACCAACGCCCACACCGTCACCGCCACCGCCCCGATCACCGACGCGAACCCAAGCCTCGCCGAGATGGAGGCGCGGGTCGCGCGCTTCGCGGCGCTGCGGCCAACCGGCGACTACCTCGACGCCGCGATCCCCGGCTGCGAGCGCACCACCTACCGCGTGCTCGGCACGCCGCCCGACGCGCCCCTCGCGGCCGAGGACTTCCACCTCAACATCGTGCGCTGCGCACCGGGCCGGTCGGCACCGCTGCACAACCACCTGACGCAGGAGGTCTTCATCGCGCTCACCGG
>JAURVW010000626.1 GCA_030655275.1 Solirubrobacteraceae bacterium | reverse complement strand
GCACACGCACACCGTCGACGGGACCGCCGACGAGGTGCTCCGTCGGTGGGAGCGCGCCAAGGAGGCCGGCACGATGCTGCGCTTCACGGTGCCGGACACGGAGCAACGCCGCTTCGTGCATCCCGACGCCGTGCGCATGATCGCCAGCGGCGGCGCGGCGCAGATCACGCTCGCCTGGGCCGAGCGCTAGACCACTCGCGCCGAACGCCGGCTCACCTGGGCCGAGCGCCCGCGCCAGAACGACGACAGGTTTGCGCGGACGGGGTCCTTGCAAACCCGTACTCGTTCACCCGAGCGGCGACTCGACCGCTCGCGCGGGGTACGCGCTGCGGTGGAGCAGCGGCGCGAGCACCACCATCGAGAGCGTCATCACGACGGCGCCGGCCGCGGCGACCTGCACGGCCCACGGGGTCGGCGTGCCGAGCGCGACGACGGCCATGGCGACGGCTGGCGGATGCTCGACGTCGAGCGACAGCATCACGACCGCGGCCAGCGCGGCAGCCGCCGCCATCGCGACGGTCCCGCCTCCGACGCACAGCCCGAGCGCAAGGCCGACGAGCGCCCCGACGACATACCCGCCGATGATGTTGCGCGGCCGGGCGAGCGGGCTGTGGGGCGCCGCATGCTTGAGCGCCGCCGTCGCCGCGAACGGCGCGATGAGCATCGAGGAATGCGTGAGCGCCCCGGCGCCTGCGAGCAGCAGGCCGGTGAGGAGCACGCCGGCGCCGAGGCGCGCGTGCGGCGTGAACCGCTGGGCGAGCGGACGGGCGTTCGGCGCCAGGCGCTCGACCGAGGGCCGCGAGGACACCGGGCGCTGCGGGTCTGGGAAGGCCACCTGGGGCGAGCGCGGCTGGCCAGAGGGACGGTCGGGAGCGGTGAGCACGGACCGCAGCGTGACGGCCTACGTGATCGATGACCAATAGCGAACTGGCGTCTTCGATAACGAACGGTGATGATGGCATGCGATGGTGACCCGTCAGCTCGAGTATCTGGACGCCCTCGCCCGCGAAGGGCATTTCGGGCGGGCCGCCGCGGCGTGCCACGTGTCACAGCCCGCGCTCTCGGCTGGACTCGCGCGGCTCGAGGACGAACTCGGTCTCACGCTCGTGCGACGCGGCCGTCGCTACGAAGGGCTCACCGCCGAGGGTGAGGCGTTGCTCCCCTGGGCGCGCGAGGCGATCGCCGCGCTCAGCGGGTTCTCGGCGGAGGCATCGCTGCTGCGCGGCCAACTCGGCGGCACGCTGCGGCTCGCGATGATCCCCACCGTCGCCACGCGGGTCGGCGACCTGCTGCGCGTCTTCGGCGAGCGACATCCCGAGGTGCGGGTCGAGGTGTCGACCGAGCCAACGGCCGAGATCGTTGCGCGCGTCGCCGGGCACGCCCTCGACGGCGGCCTCGTCTACCTCGACGACCTCGTCCTCCCGCCCGGCCTGCAGACCCTCGAGCTCTACCGCGACCGCCTCGTGCTGCTCACGAGCGACGGTCGCTGGCCGGGAGCCGGTAGCCGAACAGGCGCCGCACGCACCAGGGGCCTCGGGCGCGAGGTCACTTGGGCGCAGGCCGCCGAGCTCCCCCTCTGCCTGCTGCCGCGGGTGATGCAGAACCGGCAGCTCGTCGACCGCGCCTTCGCCGCCGCTGGCGTGGTCGCGATCGCGCAGGTCGAAGCCGACTCCGTCGCCGCGCTGGTGGAGCTCGGCCTCGCCGGCAACTCGTGCATCGTCGCCGAGGCCTGGCTGCGGGGTCGCGATCTCCCGCCCGAGGCGCACGTCCACCAGCTCATCGAGCCCGACGTCGCCCCGACGATCGGCCTCGTCACCCGCGCGGGCCCGCTCGCCTCGCCGGCGGCGCGTCTCCTGCGCGAGGCACTCAGCCAACGACGGCTGCCGGGCTGACGCAGCGGGGTGCACGCGGCCGCCCGCTCGGCCGCCCGGACGGCGGGTGCCATCGGGAGCCGTGGTGGACGCGAAGATCTTGTCAGCGGGGCGCGCCACCCGCGCGGCCGGACCGTCAGACCGTGCGCGCAGCGCGGCGCCTGGGGCGCAGCCCGGCGCTCGCGTCGGCGTACCGAACGCGACCGGTGAACGGGTTGCGTCTCGCGACCACCCGGCTCGCGCCATCCTCCGCGGGGCCCGCCCCGACATTGTCCCCCGACAAGTCGGAGCTGGGCCCGCGTGAGAGTGGCTCTTTCGAGGTCACATCTACTCATTGTCTGTAGAGGCTCATTTGTGACTCGGAATGTTCGAATCTTCTCCCGCGATACGTAGTGTTTCGTAATGCTGTCCAGTTACGGCGGTCTCCGGGCGCCGCTCCTGCTCTCGCGCTGCGCAGGTTCTCGACCCCTGGACGACCACAACCTGCACAGCGCCCCAGTCGCCTCCCATCCCGCTCCCGCGCTGCGCAGGTTCTCGACCCTTGGACGGCGCAAAACCTGCACAGCGTCGCCCCGACACGGGCTCCGTCCGCGGCGCGGGCTCGCGGGTCCATATCCTGGAACGGGTGGCCGTAGACCCCGATCAACCGGAGCGTGCGGCGCCAGCCACGGCACCCGCCGGTGGCGGAGGCGACGCGCCCAAACCCAAGCGACGCCGTCGTCGCAAGCCCGCGTCGGCCGGCTCCTCGTCGGCCGCTGCGCCGAGCGACGCCGCGTCCGCTCCCAGCGCCGCGACGATGCCCCCCGCTGCG
>JAURVW010000564.1 GCA_030655275.1 Solirubrobacteraceae bacterium | reverse complement strand
TGCGAATCGAGGCCGACAGACACCCGTCGTCGACCAGCCGGCCGAGGGCCGTCGTGAGTCGCTCATCCACCGTCGACTTCTTCGGGCGAACGACCGAGACGTCGACGCCAAGGTCTTGTTCGAGACCAAGCGCCAGGTAGTCGGTGAAGCGGTCGAACTGCTGGCAGATGTCCTTTGCCCCGGGGTCGGCCGTGCGGAGCGTCCCCGCGTGGGCGGCGTCGCGAGCGGCAACCCAGCCCGCACCCATGTCCTTGAAGCCGGCAGCCCCCGAAGCCTCATGGTCGAGGTAGGCGATCAACTCCTGCAGGATCCAGGCCTGGTCCGGATCCGAGATGCCGCGGTAGCGCTCCTGAACCACGGCCTCGGTGATGATCCGCCACCACGAGAGATGCTTCACCGGCACCATCCGCAGCTTCGTCCCGTGGATCGCCATCGGCAGGTCGTCGACCGACGACGTGATCGCCGTGCTGATCGTCAGCACAGCGTCGAACACGTGCTTATTCGACATGTCGTTGTAGCGCGTGAACTGATCCGTCGTCATCGCACCGTCGACGGTCTTGACCTCCACCAGGCACGACCATCGCGTCTTGCCGCGCTGCACCACGATCGCCCCGTCGGGGATGTGCACCTTGCCGTTGCCATCCTTGAGCTGGATCTCCACGTACGTCGAGATCTGTCCCTTCGGCGCCCCGATCGGTTTGAGCACCGCCTGCGCAAACTCAGGCACGGCCTTGAGCACCGCCAGCAGCACGCTCGTCGCGCGCTTCTCCTGCTCCTGCTGGCCCTTGATCCCGCCCGTCGGAATCAGCCGCGCAGGATGCCAGGACTGTTCGGGATCAACGGCGGGCGAAGCGGAGGCCATTGCGTCGGTATATGCGCGCGGAGAGAAGAGGACTGCATTTCGCTATGCAACGGATCGTCGCGGGCAAGCTCGCGCGTCCGCGACCTCTCCGCGAGACGGACTTCGACAGGTGTGAGGTGACCGGCCCGGACGTGCCGTCGGCCGCCTGTCAGATCGAACAGGTAGACCGCGACCTATGAGTGTGCACCGTTCATAGCCCCGTCCAACCAATCGGATCAAGCCGCTGCGTTGCACCGCACCATCCCACCGAACATCGCGAGTTCCCCATGCCCAAGCACCTCCTCCCATCCACCATCATCTTCGTCGGCCTGTTGTCGACTGCCGCCCCCGCAGAAGCCAAGGTCATCGGCTCGGAAACCGCTTCGGGCGACTACGCCGTCGCGGTCGCGTCCGGCGACGTTGATGATCCGAGCAGCCTCCGGGTGACCGTGTCCGCCTCGTCGAAGCAGAAGGTCGACGTCAACTGGAGCGTGGTGTGCACGAAGGGCCTCGGCGCCGGTTCCAAGGACGGGAAGGCCAGCGGCAAGACCACGCTCGTTCGCTCGATCAAGATGCCGATGAGTAACCCCGACAACTGCGTCGTCTCCGCGAGCGCGCAGCTGTCGAAGGGCGGCAAGCTAAAGGTGACGCTCAGCGCAAGCTGAGCCCATGTGCCAGTGAGCGGCGAGCGGCGAGCGGGCCGGACCCTCTTCACGATGGTCCGCCGCCGTTCGTGATCCGGCCTCCTGTTCGCGAGCCGCGCGTCGAGAAACGCTACGTTTCACTCATGACCCCACTCCCCGCGCGCGCTCTCTTCGGATGCCTTGCGGCGGGTGTTCTAACCGTGGGAGCCGTCCCCTCGGCGAGCAGCAGTCCGGTCCGGCAGAACATCACCATCGAAGATGGCTTCGTCGCCGACTTCTTGTGGGAAAGCTGCGTGCCGCAGGACGTAACCGTCGAGACCGACGCCCCGACCGACGCGACCGCCCTTCCGGCATTGGGCCCGGTCGAAGGGCACGACGATGTCGTCGTCTCCGCCGTTGACGTCTCTGACGGCCTTGCTACGTGGACGCTCGCACCGAGCGAGCAGGACTGCGCGCCTGGGGCGAGCGCCCCGATCTCGCCGATCGACTTCACCGAGCCACTACGACTGCGCTGGAAGGAACGCCGCTACGTCCTCAAAGCCACCGAGAAGGATGGCGTCCGCCGAATCGCGGGATGGGACACGACCTACAGCCGCGGACACAACCCATCGGTAGCGAGCGCTCGGCGCTACTTCGGTCGCCCAAGCAAGGTGACGAAGGGCCGTTCCCAGGACTGCCGCCTGACCTGGAACCCGGCTCGGCCTCCAGATCACCTTCGTCAACTACGGCGGCACACCGCCGTGTTCAAAGGGTGCCGCCCAGTACGGGCGCATCGTCGCCAACACCAGGTGGGCGGTGCAGACCGGTGCTCGACCAGGCATCGTCGCGACAAGCTCGCCGGACTATCTTGTTGAGCGCGGTCGCGCCACGGAAGTCGACGGCGGTTGGTCCGTGGCCGAGTACTACTCACCATTCGGCGACCCCGGCTACTACCCATCCGTGGCAGCGATCGGCAGCGGGACCCGCATCGATGGATTTGAGTTCTGGATCGGAGCCGGCGGCGAGTAGCCGACGGCTCGGTCCCGCTTCGCGTCCGGCTCTGCGCAGACGTGCGTGTCGCGAACGATGACAGTCCACCGCGCAGCGCTTGTGCCTCATGAGCTAGACGCAGCCTCGGCTGAGGTGCGCGCGGTGACTGCCCCGCCCGTCTTCTGGAGTCGACCGTCCTGGAGATTCAAACGAAGCACCTCGAGTCCTCCGACCACCGCGCTGATCTCGTCTTGGCCCCGAAGCGCGGCCGCGAATCGCGGAGCGGTCCGGTGAAGCGCGGCAACCTTGCCGGGAGCGTCGAGCTCAGGACCATCGACGACGAGCACGAGTCCACCGAACAGCGGCCCGCCAGCATCGTGCGGGCGGAAGGGACTCCGCTCACCGCTGCCCGGCGCGATGCTGAGCCGCCGGTACTGCCCGGCCGGGGCAAGGTGCGCGATGTAGGTCAGGACCTGGATCAAGCCAAGGATCGGCGAGCTGTCGCCGCGCAGCTTCACTTCGCCTATAACCGGAAGGTCGCCCGGACCGCGCAGCAGCAAGTCGGCGACCAGTGCTCGGCCGGCGACCGCACCAGACTTGTCGTGCCCGGGCTGTTCGACAAACCGAGCGCCACCCAGCGTGCGCAGGATGCTGACCTCGTAGTCGACGTACTCGGCGTCGAGTTCAGGGCGGTCGACCACCCGCATCGGTTGACCGCTCAGGTAGATCTCTGTCGCGACGTCGCGAGCGATGCGTATCTCAGGAATCGACGTCTCTTCCTCGGCCTCGGCGAGCACGTCGACTGACGGTTCCGCCACAAGGCGGTCGGGCGTTCGAACGTCGGGACGAAATGCCTCGTCAGGCGCCTCGTACTCGGTAGCAAACTGCGTGATGGTCGCAGCGAACGCTTCAGCCACTTCGCTGGCATAGGCCGCGGCCGCTTCGCCCTCGACACGCGCGAGCAGCTCCTTCGCACCGATCCGCTTCGCCTCCAAATAGAGCGTGAGCATTGGTGTGATCGGCGTGCGGGCAGTCCCGTTCGAAGCGGTCATCAGCCCAACCTAATGAGGGGTCGGTCGTTGCCAGGGCAGCAAGGGTTGTCAGATCCGCTCCGCTGCAATCGACTCCACCTCACATGCCGTCGAACGACACCCGAATCCAGAACGCCCTGACCGCCCGACTCATCGAGCTACTGCCAGCAGATCGCGCCCAAGCGTTCGTCGGAGGCACACACACCGAGACACTCCGAGACAACGTTGTGCCGACCATCACCGATGCCCAGCTCGAATCCCTGCAACAACAGCTCGCCGCCGGCGATGGCAAGGAACTCATCCCGACCACCGGGAGCGGCAAGACCCGAGCGCATGCTCCGTACTCGTCCGCGACTCTCGCCCTCAACGCCTTCGGCGGCTGGCTCGGCCACGAACAGCACCTCACCGTCGCCGGCCTCGGCGGCTGGACCGACCCGCTGCAGATCGAGG
This sequence comes from Solirubrobacteraceae bacterium, assembly GCA_030655275.1. GTDB lineage: Bacteria > Actinomycetota > Thermoleophilia > Solirubrobacterales > Solirubrobacteraceae > JAGIBJ01. The sequence continues at coordinate 5,248 of JAURVW010000564.1, read as the reverse complement.
CCAAGCTGCAGATCGCCCACCGCGGCGGGCGAGCCAACCTCGACGTGCTCCTCGCCGCGCCCGGCCGGGTACTTGCGATCGAATCGAAGCTCAAGGAGTACGTGAGCTCGCACCTACCCAGAGGCCTCAAGCCGGTCTACGCAACACCGGAAATGGCAGCCCTGCTCCCTGACGGCTGGCGACGAGTCCTCGACGCTTTGCTCGACGGCGAGCCACCTGCCACCACCTCGACCCTGGGCAGCTGGTGAAGCACGCGCTCGCCATCCATTCACAGTTCCCTGACTCGGAGCGGACCCTGGCCTCCGTCTACTGGCAGCCCGCCAACGCCAATGACCTGCTGGGGTTGGCCGCCCACGCCGACGAGCTCACGCGACTCGTCGACCTCCTCGGCGACGATGCCGACCCAACCTTCGTCGTCCTCACTTACGGTGAGCTATTTTCGGAGTGGGCCCAAAGCGACAGCCTCCAGACAAGGGCGCACGTCGAAACGTTGGAGACGCGATACGCCGGACTCCGCATCTGCAAGGAGAAGCGATTGCTCGCCGAGCCATGCGGGGGTCTAACGCGAGAAGTACCTCGAAGTCGCTTTGAACGGAACCTTCCCGCCGGCACTCCAGAGGTACGCTGAGGCGATGCCAACGAGTCGCAACGTTCTGGTAGCCGTAGCCGTGGCCCTGTTCTCTCACGCTGCGGTAGCTAGCGCACAGGAGAGTACGCCCGAACTGCCTCTCTGCCCAGCAGCGGACGAAGCCTTGCTGACCTTTCCGCCTGACTACGCGAGACGCGGCCAGAGCTACAAGTTCTCCGTCGAACGAAAGAACGACTCCGTCCCTGAGTTCTTGGTGCAGTCGACGTTGCCGACTAACGCCGCAGACGCGCCGCTAATTCAGCAGGAAGCGTTTCAATTCGACGATTCTGGCGAGACCGAGGCAATCCGCCCGGTGCCAGCACACGGTCGAAACCTCGGACTGCGCTTTTCCTGGACCCAGAACGCTGACACGCCTTCAGCCTGTCGGGGCAACGACAACTATCCCGAGATTCCAATCGTCGCGGCGGACGCCAAGGTCGGTAAGCCGGATCTCACGCGGATCGCGGGGCGATACCGAGTCCATCGTCGCTATGAAAAGGACCGCCCCACCTGGAGCTTGCGGCCCGATTGCGACATCTTCGGATGCACAACAACCGTGCGCTCTTCGGGCGGCCTAAGGGGCCTCTTCAGGATTGATGACGAGCATGGATACGTCTTCGAACAGCGCTCTCGGATCGGACGATGCGAAGTGACGACCAACGGACGAACCGTCAAATGGTCGATCTTCTCCATCCGGACCATCAAGGTGCGCCCAACGAGCGTTGTCCGAGGAGTGGCGACAGCGTTGACCGGAAGCGAGAGGTACAGCGAGGAGATCCCCTCAGACGAGTTCGGCGTTTGTACCGACCCGACCGAGTTCGTACAGCGGATCACGCTTCGCCGACTCGGTTCTCCGCCGACAGGCCGGTAATACCGACCGAGGTCAAATGGCAGGAGACTTTCTTAGGACGCCGTCTGAAGCACGTCGATTAGCAGCGGCGAGGGCGGCTAGGGCTGCCCCTTGCTCGCGACGCGACAAGACCTGCTGGGGGCGTCCAAATGAGGTGGGCCGGGGGGTCCGCTACTGCCGTTATTCAGACTCACATCGATGCGACGTCAGACATCGAGTCATTGCGTTGACGTGCCTCTTGAATAGCTTCTGCGAGCCGGGCGTAGGTGATCGGCGAGATGCCCTGACGTTCGAAGAACGATACGCGAGCGCTACTCTGCGCAGCCTTTAGGAGCGTGCGGTGCGGAACGACTCGAAATTCCCATTGCTTGAGGTCCAGCGGATCGTAGGCATGGGGTTCGATAGCTGTCTGGAGGGCAAAAACCCAGACGTGTACCCGGTCGGCCGGGACTACTTCCTCGTAGGAACCCGACGCCTCCGACCACACTCGCGATGCGTTGACGCTCTTGAAGTTCCACACAGGGGTCGAGAGCTTCGTCGAGGTCCAGCTCTGCAGTCGGCCGCAAGCCTTGACTTCGATCAGAGTCCCGTCCGCGCCCCGTACATCCCACGGCCCCCACTCGACCCGAGTCTCTGATGGATCTGCGACGGCTCGAGCGACCAGGTACTCAGCCAGAAACCCACGAGCAGTATTCATTCGCAGGTCGCCGAGCGTCCAGCGCCAGAAGTCCAAAACGGTGCCGTCGGCCAAGGCTTCCTCGCCGAGCAGGCGGGGGAGGCGAGCGGGAACGAATCGTGAGCTAGTCATGAATCTCGGCTCCATGAGCACCAGAGAGTTCGCCGAACAGCTCATCGACTCGTCCCAGGATCTGATCCGGGGAGAGGGCGAGATCAATCGGGCGAACCTCGATTTGTTTCTCTGCGGACAGAACCGCGTGGCCGCTCACGGCGCCCTCGGCGGAGATCAAGAAGCCACGAGCGGGACCAAACTCGAGCAGGTAGGCCAACATTTGATAGGCGTCGCCCGCGAGGCGGCCCTCGAGCCGTTTGAACTTGGCGTCGGCGACGGCGACGCATTGTCCACCTCGCTTGAACACGAAGTCGGGTCGGAGATGGAGGAGGCGTTCGCGATCGAGGTATCGCCCGGACGCCTGCTCGCGGACCTCGACCCCTTGGGGCGTTGCTCGAGCCCGGAAGGCCGTGAACAGGAACTGCTCAAACACCCGATGCAGCTCGAACGCGAACGTCGCAGACTGCACTTCTCCGGCACGGGAGTCGAGCGATTTTTGCCGCAGCACGATGTCGGCCAGCACCAACGCCGACCGGTAGTGAGCGTTGAGGCGCGTGATCCGCGGCACTGGTCGGGGCTGCCGCCCGGCTGCAACTGACGCGCCGTCCAGAGAATTCATTACCCGTCGAAGGCGCCGACGGGTCTGGGGAGGCGTCAACGCAAGACGTCCCAGCGAGTCTGCTGCGGCCAACAGCATCTGGTTCTCAGCAATGTCCTCGGTGTACTCGTCGCGAGCGACGTCGACTGGGGTCGCGAGCCCTCCACGCGCGACCTGGCGACTCACCTGCATGCGACCACGGAGCACCGGCGTCCGTTCTTCTATCCGCTGGTAGCCGCGAAGCACTCCCCCGCGCAGCGCGCGTTCGGCGGCGCTTGCGAATCCAGCGGCAATCGAACTCAGCAGGTCGTCGTCCCGCTCGAACCCTGCGATTGTCTCCCGCCATCCAGTCGGATCCCGCGCGTAACAGAGCAGGAAGAGCAGCCGACTGACGTCGAGGTGCGAGTCGATCCGCAGTTCCCAGTCGGTCCCCGACGCGACCCCTACGTAGGAATCAGCGCGAAGTCGGTACTCACCAGGACGTGCCCCGAGCTCGCAACGCACCAAGCCGCTCGCCTGCAGCGCCGCCGCGGTGCGCGAGTCCAACTCGAAGTCGCGAGTTCCCCACGCCCGCAAAATGAACTGGCGCTTCACGTGCAGCCTCAGCTGGCTTCAAGATCGCCGGTGTCGGCGTTCTTGGCCGCCTCAGACCTCACGCGCTCCAGGCCAAACTCCTGCTCGACTCGTCGGCCCGATCCATGGAATCGGTCCACCAGCATCGGGAGAAGGTCGTGCGCCCAGATTTTTTCCAGCTCGGGATCTATCTCGTCCGTCGACATAAAGAACGATGGTCCGATCGCCAGATCGGTGTCGCCGTCCGCGTCGACGAGCATCTGGTTCAGCGTGGACAGCAACGTGCCCGGTTCGGGGTCCAGGCCGTGCCTGGCGAGCCAACGTTCGAGGAGTCCGTCGACCGGCGCGCAGAGCGGCGACAGCTCCACGAAGCCGAAGCGCCGACGCAGCGCCGCGTCGAGAAGCGCGATCGACCGGTCCGCCGTGTTCATGGTCCCGATCACATGCAGGTTCGGCGGCAGGCTGAACGTCTCGCTCGTCGAGTATTGAAGCCGCATCGCCTCGTCTCGGTATTCGAGCAGGAAGTACAGCTCGCCGAAGATCTTCGGGATGTTGCCTCGGTTGATCTCATCGATCAGCAGCACGAAGGGACGACCGGGACTCGCGCGGGCCAGCTCGGCGATCTCGCGGAGCGGGCCCGGCACGAGGTCGTAGGCAAGCCCGCCACTGGCCGTCTTGACGGGACGGTAACCCTCGATGAAGTCCTCGTACGCGTACGACGGGTGGAATTGAACGACCTGCACCGCGCCCGGGTCCGGAGCGATGTGCCGAGCAATCGCACGGGCGACGAACGTCTTTCCGGTGCCGGGTGGGCCGTAGAAGATGACCTGCCGGCGCCGCTCAAGCAGGTCGATGGTGTCCTGCAGCCAGCTCTGACGCAGGAGGAGCCGCGACGCCAGAGTCGCTGTCGATGGCGGCAGTGCGGTCGCGGCGACCTCATGCGGCACGGCATCGGGTACCTCAGCGGAAGCGACGGCAGCCGCATCACTGAGTGCCGAGCTGAACGCCGGGAGGAAGTCGTCCCAGCTTCCGGGCGTCTGTCCTTGGGCCGCGACGCGCCCGGTCGCCTCGGTCAAGAGCTCGTCCCACTCATGCGGCGAGTCGTCGCCGAGGACCTCTTGGGCCCGCGCCATGATGGTCGGGTCGGGCGACGGAAAAGCGTCGACCGGAGCGGCACGCTGCACACCGCGATCGGCCAGAGACCTGACGACAGCGTTGGTGAGCTGCTCCCACTCGGGGGCCCTGCCTCGATCCCAGACTTCGCGGAACCCCGGCGCGTAGATGTCTCGAATTGGCCGTGGCAATCCTTCTTCGGCGAGCGAGCGAACCGCAATCATGGCTCGGTCTTGATTGGTCGCGTCGCCAACTCCGGAGACCGCCTGGAACGCGCGAAGGACCTTTACGCGATGACCGTTCGAGATCATGACGTCGAAGACGTCAGGGAAACACCCGTGGAGAACAGCGTTCGCTTGGAGCTGGTCCGTGCTGGTCCGGACCGAGCTAACGACCTCCCGGAACGCCCAAGGATCGTCCAGCGAGGCTGCGCCTTCTTCCGCAACCCTCGCCTTGGCGGTGCGCCCGAGCTTTGCCAGAAAGCGAACGTAAGCGTCCCGGTGCGCTTTGCCCGGCCCGTAGCTCGCTACGCCGCTGTCGAGAATGTTCAACAACGACTCGGGGATCGACACCGAGTCCGGAAGGTAGGGAGCGAGTTTCTCGAGGCTCCGCCGTTTGCTCGGAGCGCCCGTGTCGTGTTCGCCTATGAGTTCGACAAAGCAGACTTCAACACCGAGCTGGCGCACCTCGGGGTCG
>JAURVW010000603.1 GCA_030655275.1 Solirubrobacteraceae bacterium | reverse complement strand
AACGTCGCCGACGGCGCCGCGTCTGGCGAGCTCTTCGACGTCCTCAGCGCTGAGGTAGCCGTTCTCGACGTGGGCGGATGATGCGTCGCAAGGACCCGCGGTGAAGAGGAAGGCCTGCGCTTCCGCGGCCTCCTCGAGAATCGCGGCGACGGTCCGGTCGGCTTCGATCGCCTGCTTGGTCTCGACCCGCTCCAGGATCGCCGGACTCGGCAGGAGCGACACCTGGCCCGACGCGCGCTGCGCGATCGTCACGGCGAGGCCGGCCGCGCCGCCGGAGCGACGGTTGAGGCTGACGCCGCCGTTGAGCTGCACGACAGTGACGCCGTTCGCCCAGCCGTCGGGCAGAGCCTCGGCGACGGCGCGCAGCGTGCGGCCCCAGCTCACACCCAAGGTCCGCGGTGCGGGACGGAGGGCGGCGAGGAAGTCGGCGGCGGCCTGCGCGACGCGCTCCAGCGCGCCGTCGTCCCCCTCCGGAGCTGGGACGACGACCGCATCCGCGAGACCGAAACGTTCGACGAGCAGACGTTCCAGACCCAGCCGACGAGCGCGCGGATGAACGATCTCGATCCGGACGATGCCGCGCTCACGTGCCTGCGTCAGCAGGCGACCGACCTTCCACCGGGAAACCTTGAGGAGTCCGCCGATCTCGTCCTGGGTCTTGTCCTCGTCGTAGTACAGCTCGGCGACGCGGACCATGAGCAGATCTTCTTCCACGGCATCCTCCTTCCCTTTCCAGGGTAAGCGCTCAGCCGCGTTCGCGCATCCTCTCGCTCATATGAGCAAAAGCCTGTCGGTGGCTGCGCATCCGCCGGGTACGACGAAGGGGCACCAATCGCGATGACTGGTGCCCCTTCGCGGTCGAGGATGCTCAGACGCGCTTGCGCGTCGTGAGCACCTGGTCGACGATGCCGTAGTCGAGAGCCTGCGCAGCCGAGAGGATGTTGTCGCGATCGATGTCGCGGTTCACCTGCTCGACGGGCTTCCCGGTGTGCGCGGCCATGGTCTCCTCGAGCCAGGTGCGCATGCGGAGGATCTCCGCCGCCTGGATCTCGATGTCGGAGGCCTGTCCCTGCCCCGC
>JAURVW010000602.1 GCA_030655275.1 Solirubrobacteraceae bacterium | reverse complement strand
CACGTCGCCGGGCCCGGCGAGGTCGACCTTGTTGATCACGACGGTGTCGGCGAACTCGACCTGCTCGACGAGCAGGTCGACGATCGACCGGTCGTCCTCGTCGCTGAGTCCGAGCCCACGCTCGGTGAGGTCGTCGGTGCCGTCGACCTCGGTCAGGAAGGTGAAGGCGTCGACGACCGTGACCATCGTGTCGAGGCGGGCGAGGTCGCCGAGGCTCGTGCCGTCCTCGTCCTCGAACGTGAAGGTCTCGGCGACGGGCAGCGGCTCGCTGATGCCCGTCGACTCGATGAGCAGGGCGTCGAACCGGCCCTCCTTCGCGAGCCGGCCGACCTCGACGAGCAGGTCCTCGCGCAGCGTGCAGCAGATGCAGCCGTTGCTCATCTCGACGAGCTGTTCCTGCACGTGGTCGATCCGGGCGTCGCCGCCGCGCAGCAGGGCGCCGTCGACGTTGATCTCGCTCATGTCGTTGACGATCACCGCGACGCGACGCCCGTCGCGGTTGCGCAGCACGTGTTCGAGCAGCGTGGTCTTGCCGGCACCGAGAAAGCCGGACAGGACGGTGACCGGCAGGCGGCGATCGGGCTCGACGGGCTCGACGGGCTCGACGGGTCGGTCTGAGGAGAGGACGAGTGGGCGGTCGGGGCGGTCGGACATGGAGGCTCCAAGAGGCGACAAGGGGGTTCAGCGGCAAGCACAGCCCCGAGCACCATGGCCCGGGACGCACTCGCAAATGAGAATCAGTCGCAAATTAGCACACGCAAACGGACCGTGGTCCAAGGGGCGATATGCCCCCTGGACCACGGTCCGTTTCGAGATTGGCTTCCGCAGGAAATCCGTCAATCCGCCGTGCGGCGCCTGAGCGAGAGATCGCGCCGCAGATTCCGTTCCTGCGGAGCGCGTTTAGTACTCGGTCCGAGAGCGCTTCGCGGGGACGGAAGATGCAAGCGAGATCCGCTCAGGCGTCGTACGGGGCGTAGCGGCGGTGGAGCATGAGCTGGTTGCCGTCGGGGTCCTCGAAGATGGCCATGTGGCAGACGCTCGAGTCGATGGTGTCGCCGAAGAACTGCACGCCCTTGGCTTCGAGGTCGGCGCGCATGGCCTTCACGTCGTCGGCGCGGAGGGGGATCGGGTTGCCCTTCTGGGCGACGAACGGCATGCCGTGCTTCTCCGGTTGCCAGACGCCGAAGCAGGTCTTGCCGGCCCACTGCTCGTATTCGGCATGTTCGTCCGGTCGCATGCCGAGCACGTCGCGGTAGAACGCGCGAGCGCGGTCCGGGTCCTGCGTGGGGATGCCGATGAAGTCAAGGTCTTCGATGTGAGCCATGCGGCCATGCTCTCGGGCGTTTAGGACGGAGACGGTCCTAAGCTTGGGCCGCCCCGGCAGCTTGGGCTGCCCGGCAGCTTGGGCCGCCAGCAGCTTGAGCCGCCCGGCAACCTGAGCCGCCCGGCAACTTGGGCCGCCCGGCAGCTATGGCCACGAGGGCCGCCGGCCGTTAGGGCAGGCGGTTCG
>JAURVW010000590.1 GCA_030655275.1 Solirubrobacteraceae bacterium | reverse complement strand
CACGTCGCGTCCTTGCGGCGCCGGCGGCGCCGTGGGGAAGATCAGGGATGCCCGGTCGCACCCACGCCCTGCTCAACCTGTTCGCTGCGTTCGGACTCGGGGGCCTGGTCGGGGCGGCCCCGGCGCTGGCCGACGGCCCGGCCCTCGCGGCGGGCACCGGCGGCGCCGTCGCCTCCGTCGATGCGGTGGCGACGAAGGCGGGCCTCGCCGTGCGCAGGGAGGGCGGGACGGCGGCCGACGCCGCGATCGCCACGGCGGCGGCGCTCGGCGTGACGGAGCCGTACTCGGCCGGCGTCGGCGGGGGCGGATTCATGGTGCTCTGGGACGCGAAGGCGAAGCGGGCCACCACGATCGACGGTCGTGAGACGGCGCCCGCGTCACTCGGAGCCCGCGGGTTCCTGGATCCGGCGACGGGCAAGCCACGCGACTTCGCGACGCTCGTCTCGAGCGGGCTCTCCGTCGGCGTTCCCGGCACCCCCGCCACCTGGGCCGAAGCTTCGCGGCGGTTCGGCCGCTTGAGCCTGGGGGAGAGCCTCGCCCCGGCCACGCGGCTGGCCTCCCGCGGGTTCGTCGTCGATCAGACCTTCCACGACCAGACCGTCCAGAACCAGGCCCGGTTCGCGCGCTTTCCGGCCACCGCCGGGCTGTTCCTTCCGGGTGGCCAGCCGACGCCCGTCGGGGCGCGCCTGAAGAACCCCGACCTCGCCCACACCTACCGGGTCCTGTCGAAGGAGGGGACAGAGGCGCTGTACCGCGGAGCGATCGGCCGGGACATCGTGCGCACGGTGCAGCGGCCAGAGGTCGCCGGCGGCGATCCGGTGCTGGCCGGCGGCATGAAGGCCCGCGACCTCGCCCGGTATGCGGTGCGCACTCGCGGGGCGATTCGAAGCACCTTCCGTGGCTACGACGTGCTCGGGATGCCGCCGAGTTCGTCCGGCGGGATCGCGATCGCCGAGGGCCTGAACGTGCTTGAGGCGCTGGGCGAGCCGTCGCCGTCGAGCACGGAGGCTCTGCATCGCTACCTCGAGGCGTCGCGCTTGGTCTATGCCGACCGTGGCCGGTGGGTGGGCGACGACCGCTTCGTCTCCGTCCCGACCGAAGCGCTCGTGTCGAAGGCGTTCGCGCGCAGCCGGAGCTGCCTGTTCAAGCCGACGGCGGTGCTCGCCAGCCCGCAGGTCGCCGGCAACCCCGCCGATCCGACGTGCGGCAGCGTGGCGCCGGCCGGCGGCGCCACCCCGAAGGAGGGGCCGTCGACGACGCACCTCGTCACCGCCGACCGCTGGGGCAACGTCGTGTCCTACACGCTCACGATCGAGCAGACGGGTGGCAGCGGCATCGTCGTCCCGGGGCGCGGGTTCCTGCTCAACAACGAACTCACCGATTTCGACGCAGCTCCGCCGACCGGCCTGACCGAGGCCACCGACCCCAACCTCCCGGCGCCCGGCAAGCGGCCGCGCAGCTCGATGGCGCCGACGATCGTGTTGAAGGACGGCAAGCCGTGGATCGCGGTCGGCAGCCCCGGTGGTGCGACGATCATCACCACCGTGCTCCAGACCCTCTGGAACCGCATCGATCGTGGGCTCTCACTGCCGGATGCCGTCGCGGCGCCCCGCATCTCCCAGCGCAACGGGGCAAAGACGGAGGCCGAGCCGGCGTTCCTGGCCTCGCCCGACCGCGCGCCGCTTGAGGCGCTCGGGCACGTGTTCACGCAGGCTCCGGCGACGTTCTCGCCGGACC
>JAURVW010000585.1 GCA_030655275.1 Solirubrobacteraceae bacterium | reverse complement strand
CGGCGCCGGGCGTCTTCGCGGCGATCTCCTCGGCCTCCGCGATCGCGTTGGTCATGCCCTTCGTCGGGTCGGTGAGCACCAGCTCGGCGCCGAACGCCTTGAGCAGCATCCGCCGCTCCTTCGACATCGATGCCGGCATCGTGAGGATGACCTTGTACCCGCGCGCCGCGCCGACCATGGCGAGGGCGATGCCCGTGTTGCCGCTGGTCGCCTCGACGATCGTGCCGCCCGGCTTCAGCTCTCCGGATGCCTCGGCGGCGTCCACGATGGCGATGCCGAGACGGTCCTTCACGCTGGATGCGGGGTTGTAGAACTCGAGCTTGGCGAGCACCGTCGCGCCGACGCCCTCGGCCACTCTGTTGAGGCGGACGAGCGGGGTGTTGCCGAACGCTGTCGTGATGTCTGCGTGGATGCCGGGCATGAGGAGCCTTCCTGTGCGGGTCGCTGCGGCACCAGCCTATGCGAGGCATCGTGGTGCACGGCCAATGTGACAGTCGCTCGCACTCTACGCTGGAAGCCATGCCTGAGATCTCGCTCGCCGCCCTCGTGCGCGCCGCGGCCCAGCGTCTCGCCGATGCCGGGGTGCCGGATCCCCTCGTCGACGCCGAACTGCTCGTCGGTCACGTGCTCGGAAGACGGCGCGGCGAGGTGCAGGCGGCGATCATCCGCGGTGACGCGCTCACGGCGGATGACGCCGAGCGGCTCGAGGCCCTGGTGAACCGGCGCACGGTCCGAGAGCCTCTGCAGCACATCACCGGCACCGCTCCGTTCCGCCACCTCGAACTGGCTGTCGGACCGGGGGTCTTCGTGCCGCGCCCTGAGACCGAGACCGTCGTGCAGTACGCGATCGATGCGCTGCTGAACTCCCCGGAGTCTGCGCCGATCGGCGTCGACCTCGGCACGGGAAGCGGGGCGATCGCACTGGCCATGGCCACCGAGGTTCCGCACGCGCGGATCTTCGCGGCCGAGCTCTCCCCGGACGCGCACGCCTGGGCCGGTCGCAATACGGCCGGAGTCGAGAATCTCACCCTCGTGCTGTCGGATCTCGGTGACGCCTTC
>JAURVW010000581.1 GCA_030655275.1 Solirubrobacteraceae bacterium | reverse complement strand
ACGAAAACCTGATCGGCGAGCCCGGCCAGGGCTTCATCTACATGATGGAGCGCCTCGAGCAGGAGCGTCTCTCGTGCGCGATCTCCAACATCGCCCACGCCGTCGGCGCCTTTGAATCCACCCTGCAGTACGTGCAGGACCGTCGCGCGTTCGGCCAGCCGATCGGCCGTTTCCAGAACTCCCAGTTCAAGCTCGCGGAGATCTCCACCGAACTCGACGCCGCCCAGGCCTACGTCGACCACTGCGTGCTCCTGCACAACGCCGGCAAGCTCACCGCCATCGACGCCGCCAAGGTGAAGCTCCTCTCGTCCGAGGTGCAGGGCCGCGTGATCGACGTGTGCGTGCAGCTCCACGGCGGCTACGGCTACATGGAGGAGTACGGCGTCGCCCGTGCCTACAACGATGCCCGCGTCACCCGCATCTGGGCCGGCTCCAACGAGATCATGAAGCTCGTCATCGGCCGCTCACTGGGGATCACGGCCTAGCGGCCGCCGCCTCGCTGGCGGGGTCGCGACGACGATGGTCGCGACTCGCCGGCGAGGGCGCAGCGGGTGCTGACGGCGGGGTGCCGGCCTGCCGACGCCCGTTCGGGACGCGCCCGGCGGGCCGAGCCGCAACTTCCAGATGACCGGCGGGTCTGCACTCGCATGAGCAACGCTGCGTCGTCGAGTACCTCTGCGCCGAGGCTGGCACGAGTTGCCATTGCCCTTGCTGCAGGCGTCGTCGTCTCGGCACTGGCAATTCCCGCTTCCGCCTCCGCCGCCGGGTTCGGCGCGCCGGTCAAGATCTCGGGCAAGGACGACCTCTACACCGACCCGATGGCCGTGATGGCGCCGTCCGGGAGAACTGCGCTGCTCTACGGACGCGGGCGCGGCCAGGGGACGCGTCTCCAGTACCGCTTGGCGCTCGGCGACTCCGCTGATCGACTCAGCGCACCGAGGACGCTCACGCTGCCGGGCACGCCAGCCGGGGCACGCTTCCTCGGAGCCGAGCTGCTCGCCCGAACCGACGGCACCTTCGTGCTGTGCCTCACGCGGATCACCCGGACGGGCAAGAGCCAGGGGTGCTCGATCGCTCCACCCGGCCAGTCGTTCGGAGCCCTCGCCACCCTGCCCGGCCCTCCGACCTCCCTTCGCGCCATCGCTCGACCCGACGGAACGACCGTCCTGCTGCGAACGAACACCCGCAGCACGCCCAACAGCCGGGTGAAGCAGGTCTCCTCGACGATGCTCACCCTCGACGCGAGCGGACGTCCCGGACCCGAGCGGCCATTCGTTCGGACCAAGGACGAGTTCGACTTCAACCTCTCGTTCTCCGACGAGCGCGACGCTGCCGTCCTGACCGACGGTACGATCGCGATCCGCGCGAACTACCCCGATCCCAAAGACCGGGACACCACGCGCCTGGGCATTCGTTTGATGGCGCCCGGCGCCGACGCGTTCGGCCCGATCGTTCCGGTCCCGGGCATCCTCGCCTCCAACGACATCGCGCTCGTCGGCGGCCCCGTCCTCACGGTCTCGTACAGGACGACGGAGGCGCCCGGCCTGAACGGGCCGGATGTCGTCCGGGCGGTGCAGCGCCGCCCCGACGGCACGTTCGGGCCGACGCTGACCGTGCCCGGCCCGCAGCCGCGCTCCTACGAGGACTATCTCTCGGCCGCGCTCGGTGTGCAGCCCGACGGGGGCCTCTTCACCGTGACCGCACGGACGGAACCCGACCCCGACTACCCCGACTGCGACTTCCTCGTCTCCGGAGCGGTGAGCACGGGCGCCTTCACCCCGGTCGGGCAGCCCGGAACGGAACAGGTCCTGTCCGACCCCAAGCAGATCGCGCTCCAGCCGCAGGCGGCCTCGCTTGCCGACGGCACCGCCATCGCCGCCTGGCAGGAGGGTTTGGGCGAGTCAGGACTGCGGCGCGTCGTCGTCGCGATCCGGCCGGCCGGCGCGACCAGCTTCAACAGGCCGCGGAGGCTGCCCCAGGTCACCGCGAGCCCCAGCCTCGTGACCTTGCTCGCGGCCGGCGAGCACGCCGCGCTGGTCTGGCAGGCGGAGGACCGCGACCACTCCGTCGTCGTCAGCACCCTTCGGTCCGCTCCGCCCTACGCGGCGTTCGTGCCACCCGCGAGGCACCCCGGCACGTCCTGCGAGTAGGACCGGACTGCGAAACAGACCGCACCCGACGGGAGCCACCGCACGAGCAGGTCGAAGGTCACCGCTCGGCCCGTCGATCAGCCGGACAGGTGGGGCACGACCGCGAAGAGCACGCCGGGCACGATCGTCGCCCCGGTCAGCAGCGTCGTCGCGCCCCAGCGCCGCTTCCAATACGCAACCTGCGCCGCCAGCAGGAGCGCCGCCGGGACCAGGTACACCGCGTAGGTCGCCAGGGTGCTCGACAGACGGTTCGTCTCGCAGAGCGCGGCGGCCACGCCCACGTAGGGCCCCGACTCGCCGTCTGGACTGGCGTTGCAGCCGTTGAGCAGCCCGATGACGCTCACGTACGCCCCGACCCAGAGCGTCACCACGAACAGGACGAACGACCCGATGACGCGCCCGAGGACCACCACGACGCTGAGGCGCTCGAACGGCGGGACGCTCGCCGACGCCGGCACACGGGCAGCGCCCGAGTCGATCGGGTCGCCCGACGTCATCCTGATGCCTGACTCAGGCGGTGACGACAGGGCGCTCGTCGTCCTCGGAGTCCTCGTGTGGCGACGTCGCGCCGCCCAGGTGCACTGCGGCCGGCGGGGTCGGCGGCGTCGCGGAGCCCTTCGGGCGCGGCTTGGCCCAGCGGTTGTACATCGGGATCTCGACGTACTTGAAGAGCAGGTGGCCTAGGCCGAGCGAGATGCCGAGCACCGCGGCCGTGTAGGCCGTCGCGGGGATGATGCTCCAGGCCGCCTCGTCGAAGAGGTAGCGATGGGTGTACTCGATCACGAGCCAGTGGATGAGGTAGAAGGCGAACGACAGCTGGCCGAGGTGGACCCAGCGCGGCTGGGCGAGCCGGCGGTAGTCGCCGACCTGGTCGCGTGAGGCCGCGTTGCCCAGGTAGATCGCGATCGGGATGAGGTACGGCGCGACCCACAGGTAGGGCGAGCCGGCGGCGGCGATCACCCAGAAGCCGAGGCTGATCAGGACGGTGTTGCGGGTGCTCACCACCTTCCAGCGGCCCTCGATCACGAGGCGCGCCACGAGGATGCCGATGAAGAACTCGGCCATGCGAGAGACCGGCAGGAAGCAGATGAACCAGAAGCGGGTGGTCGGGACGATGTCGGCGTAGATCTCGCCCTTCGGCAACAGGAACGAGATGGCCGGGATGCAGAACGACACCCCGACCGCGACCTTCACCCAGAACCACAGGCGATCCGGCGGGATCCGCAGCATCGTCGGCAGCAGGAACGGGAAGCAGACGTAGAAGAAGAGCTCCGCCGCGAGCGACCAGTTCGGGCCGTTCGTGCCCACGACCGTGTCGAGGTCGGGGATGAAGGAGTGGACGAGGAAGAGACTCGGGAGGACCTTCGCGACGCCGATGAAGTCGGCGAACGACAGCATCAGGATCAGGCCGATCGTCCACGTGATCAGGTGGTTCGGAAGAATCTTCGCCAGGCGGCGACGGATGAACGCCCACTTCGTGTCGCCGTCGCGATGCGACCACGTCAGCACGAAGCCCGAGAGCGCGAAGAAGAGCGACACGGCACCGTGGTCGAACGTCGCCGGGAGCGCGCGGAGCACGAAGGCGATCTGGTCCTGCGCATACACGCCGGCGAGGCCGATGTGGCCCACGAAGACGACGGCAGCGGCCGCAGCGCGCATGCCGGTGAGGCTGGGAAGGTCAGGGCGCCGGGTCGGGGCCGGCGTCGTGGCGGAGGTCATGGAAGGCCTCGGATTCGAGGGACGGTGCTCCCCCAGGACGGAGAGCGTCGCCGGGCACGGCGGACGCGGACGATACTCCGCGATGCGCTGCAAATCAAAGGTGTCGTTCCGGAATCAAACGAGCCGAAACGCGCCATCGGACGCGATCCGCCCGGTTTTCGGGTCCGAAGGATCGAGCCGGGCGTCAGGCCTGCGGAGCGTCCTCGGTCCCGGGCTCCTTCCAGGCCAGTTTGGCCCCGGTGTTGCCGGTCCCCAGCTCGTAGACGACCTGCGTAGGGATGGCGGCCTTCACGTTCGGCGGCACGAAGAAGAGGTAGCCCGACACCGTCTCGCCCGGGTTCACCGTCGACGGCAGGAGCCCACCGATGTTGGAGTACGGCACGCGGGTCTCGGCCACCTCCACCCCGTTCTCCTGCGCCAGGGAGAAGTTGAGCGTGCCCACGACGACGGGCTCGTCCGACCGAGACCGGACGCGGATCTTCGCCTTGTAGTACATGTCGATGGTGCTGACGAACTCGTCCTCGCTCAGCTTGCTGCGCGGCACGCGCTCGAGCGAGAGCACCGTGATCCGCGCGTCGAGGGGCTCGTCCGTCGGCGACGCGCGCCCCTGCAACCGCAGCGGCTTGCCGATCGTCGTCTCCGTGATCGACTCGACCTCGCCGATCTGGAAGCCGTCGGCGCCGCCCGGCGTGAGCGTGTAGTCGCGCTCGCCGCCGTCCTTCAGACGGACTTCGAAGAGCCCTTCGCCGTCGATCATCTCGGCACTACGGATCGTGTACTCGCCGGGCCGCACCATCGCGTCGACCGGCAGCTGCCCACCGGTCGCGCACAGCTTGCGTCCCTCGTCCGGTGACGGCGCGATCGTCATGGCGAACGCATCGGAGAGCAGGTCGCAGCGGTCGTTGTCGAGGTAGTCGCGCAGGACGGCCTCGGCCTTCGACGGATCGACGGGGCCCGTCGGCTCGACCTCGCCCTCTTCGCCGCACCCCGCCAACAGCACGAGAAGCAGGGCACCCACGCCGAGACGGGAGCGGAGAGGGCGCCGGGGCATCTGCCGGATGATACGGAACCACCCGGGACGTCAACGCACCGTCAGTCGACCCTGAGAGAACACTCGGAGTCCTCTCAGGGCACGCTCACCCGCGGGGCCGAAGGTAGTGGCATGAGCCAGCCGCCACCGACTCCGCCGCACCGCCCGACCACGCCAGGCGCCGATCCCGCGCCTCGCGCCAAGACCCCTCGGGCGATCCGCATGCGCAAGCTGAAGGTGCGCGCGGCAGGCAGCACCGCGGCGATGTTCGCGCTGGCCTGGACCGGCATCGCCGTCGGCGGCGCCGATTCCACGGCGACGACCGCGAAAGCCGCGGCGCCCGTCACCGAGACCGACGCGTCGACGACCACCGACGCGTCGCCCGCGACCGACGCCGATGTCTCCAGCGACGACTGGAGCTACTCGAGTGACGCGACGGGCGAATCGGGCTGGACCGACTCCGGAAGCTCGGACGCCACCGATGCCTCTTCGACGGACTCTTCACCGGACGACGACGCCGGCGACTCCATCACCTCCACCGACACGACCACCACCGATTCCTCCGCCTCAGACTCGGCCGCCACGAGCAGCCCGAGCACCGTCACGACTGGACAATCCTGATGTCTGCTGCACCCCGCCCCCGTACCCAGACCAACGCGAGCGGTGAACGCGTCCGCCGCCTGGCCCGCTTCGGCACCCACGTGGAACTGCGCGTGCAGGCCGGACCGCACCACCGCGTTCAGGCCGAGCAGCGCCTCGACCGGGCCTCGGCACTGCTCGCCGAGTTCGACCGTCGCCTGAGCCGGTTCGATCCCGCGAGCGAGCTGTGCGCGCTCAACGCCGACCCCCGCAGCAGCGTGCCAGCCAGCCCGATGATGCAGCGGTTCGCGGAGGCCGTCGGCTGGGCCGGCCGCCAGTCCGATGGGCTCGTCGACGCCTCCGTCCTCGCTGCGGTCGAGCGCGCCGGCTACGTGGAGAGCATCGACCCCTCCTCGCTCGACGCCGCCGGGGGCCGTCCGCTGGACGCTGCCCCCGCGACGGCGCCGTTCGGCGGCCTCGGTGCGGCGATGCATGCCGGGGCCCCACGCGGGACCGGGCGCTCCGACGACCGGGCGACGGGCACCTGGCGCGACGTGCGCGCCGCGGGCGGCTCCGTGGAGCGACCCACCGGGCTGCGCCTGGACAGTGGCGGCATCGGCAAGGGACTCGCCGCCGACCTGGCGGCGGACCTCCTGCGCGGCGCCCCCTCGTGGGTGGTCGACTGCGGCGGCGACCTCCGTCTCGGCGGCACCGCCGGGATCCCGCGCGCCGTCGACATCACCGATCCGCTCGACCCCTCGCGCGTGATCCATCGCCTCCACGTCACGCGCGGCGGCGTGGCCACGAGCGGCGTGACCCGTCGATCTTGGGACCTCGCCGGCGAGCGGCGCCACCACCTGATCGACCCACGGACCGGCCACCCGGCCGACACCGGCGTCCTGCAGGTCACCGCGCTGGCGCCGACCGCCCTGGAGGCCGAGGTGCTCGCCAAGACCGCCCTGCTCGCCGGTCCGGAGCTCGCCCACAAGCGTCTCCCCCACGGCGGCGTGATCATCGCCGCGAGCGGTCTCGTGACGATCGTGCCGCCGCCGCGCCTCGCGCGCACCCCACGTCGCCGTCGCGTCCGCGCCGCCTTCCACGTGCCCGGTCGCCCGACGGCCCTGCACCTCGTGGACCTGCCGCGATGACCCTCCTGGATCCCACGGTCCTCGCCGAGGTCAACGTCGCCTGGGTCACCACGCGCGCCGCGGGCATCGTCGCGCTCGTCGCGTCGACCGCCTCGATCGTCCTCGGCCTCACGCTCGCCGGCCGCCTCGCGAAGGGACGGGGGCGCCTCGGCGACGCCCGCGTCCTGCACCAGACCTTCGGCATCGCGACGATCGTCGCCCTCGCCGTCCATGTGCTGAGCCTGCTCTTCGACCCGTGGCTCAGGCCCACGCTCGTCGAGCTCGGCGTGCCGTTCGCGCTCGACTACCGGCCGCTCTGGACGGGCCTCGGCATCGTCGCCGGCTACGGATTCATCGTGCTGGGGATGTCGGGCTTCCTGCGCTCCCGGATGGGCGCCGCCTGGAAGTACGTCCATCGCTCCGTCGGCCTCGCGTGGGTGCTCAGCGTCGGCCACACGATCGGCTCCGGCAGCGACACGGGGACGTGGTGGATGACCGCGATCACCGCGGCCTGCGTGGTGCCGGTCGCCGTCCTGCTCGCGATGCGCGTGCACGCCGGCCGGGCCCGCAGCGGTGATCGGCCGGCCACGCCGCGCGCCACGCCTCAAGCGCGGGCCGACGCGCTCCTGCGCGCGCAGCGGTAGGCCTCCGAGGCCACCCGACGGCGGCCTCGGCGCGCGCCAGAACGGACTGGCCGAGCCCACCGACTAGCCGATGTACCGTGAAGTGGCTACACGTCGCCCCACCTTCCGGCCTCTGGACACACCGGATTCCAACCGACTGGGGTCCAGACCCCATGCGACCCATACCGGTTTCCGTCGATAGCCCCTCCATGCAAGGCGAGGCTCCATCGACGACGACCATGACGCAGCTGGCGTCGTCGCTCGTCGCGGCCCGGTGCGGCAGCCGCATCACCACCGACGACCATCGCCTCCTGCGATTCGTCGGAGCCTTCCAGTACGTGGCCGGCAGCGCGATCCTGCTGCTGCTGCTCGCCCTCCCGGACCCCGACACCAACGACCACCTCGCCTTCGCCGTCCTGGCTGCCATCGGCCTGTGCGGAGCGCTGCTGCGCTGGTCGCTGCGCCGCGACTCACGCCGGCTCTCGTTGGTCGCCAACCTCGGCGGCATCGCGTTCGTCGCCGGGATCGTCGCGGTGTCGCGTCCGATCGGCCCCGCCGCGCTGCTCCTGCTCTGGCCGCTGCTGTCGACCGCCTACTTCCTCGGTCGGCGCGACCTGATCGTCGCGTGCCTCACGATGACGGTGCTCGTCGCCGGCGCCCTGCGGATCAACCCGGAGGTCAGCACCGATCTCGCGCTCCAGCTCGTGCCGGCCGCGATCATCGTCACCGTCGCCTCACTCCTGTTGCTCGTGCTGCGGGAGCGCATGGACGTGCTGATCGGCGACCTCGAGCGCACCGCCTCCACCGACGGCCTCACGGGCCTCGCGAACCGCACCGCCTGGAACACCGCGTTCGAGACCGAGATCGATCGGGCCCGCCGCACCGGCGTCCCGCTCTCCGTCGCCGTGTTCGACCTCGACCGCTTCAAGGCGATCAACGACTGCTTCGGCCACGCCGAGGGCGACCGGGCGCTCAAACGCTTCAGCGCGCTCCTCGCCACGGAGTGCCGCTCGTTCGACATCCCCGGCCGCCTCGGCGGTGAGGAGTTCGGGCTGCTGCTCGTCGGCGCCAACGCCGAAGGCGCAGCGGCGTTCGCCGAACGCCTGCGCGGCCGACTGGAACTCGTCACGCAGCACGACCTCACGCCGTTCACGGTGAGCACCGGCGTCGCCGAACTGGCCATCCACGCCGACGACCCCGAGGGCCTGATGCTGGCCGCGGACCGCGCCCTCTACAAGGCCAAGGCCGAGGGACGCGACCGCGTGATCGTGGCGGATCTCCCGCCGCTCGCGGCGGCCGAGCTGGCCGCCGGCTCAGAGGACGAGGACGCCCCGCAGGACGCCCTCGACGCGCTCGGTCAGAGCGCGGAGCAGCTTTCGCTGTCGGTGACCTTGAAGCTCGAGCCGCAGCCGCAGGCCGCGACGACGTTGGGGTTCTCGACCTTGAACCCGGCTCCGGTCATCGCCTCGACGAAGTCGATCACCGATCCCTCGACGTAGGGGAGCGAGTCGGGATCGACGAGGATGCGGAGACCGCGGTCCTCGAAGATCTGGTCGTCGCCACGCTGCTCGTCGAAGGCGAGCTGGTACTGGAAGCCGGAACAGCCGCCGCCCTTGACGCCGACGCGCAGACCCGCGACGGCGATGTCGGCGTTCTGGGCGGTGAGGTACTCGCGAACCTTGTCCGCGCCCTTGTCGGTGAGAGTGATCATGGGGTTCGTCTTGCTCCGTGGTCGAGGCGCGCGGAAGGCACGCTGCACCGGGTGTGGCGATGCACGATAGGCCGTAAGTGATCTATCGGTCCGCTTGCACAAGTGTAGTAGCCGCTACGCTCGAAGTCATGCCAACCCCCGAGGAACTGCAGAGCCGCATCGAGGCAGCGATCCCAGGCGCCGTGGCGACCGTCGTCGACACCACCGGCACCCAGGACCACTTCCGCGCCGAGGTCTCTGCACCGGCCTTCGCCGGTCTCTCCCGAATCGCGCAGCACCGTCTGGTGTACGACGTGTTCGGAGCAGACATCGGTGGGCCGATCCACGCCCTCTCCCTCAAGACGGAGCCGTCATGAGCCAGCCAACGCTCGCCGATCAGATCCAGGAGGCGATCACCTCCAACGAGGTCATCCTCTTCATGAAGGGCACGCCCGACGCGCCCGCCTGCGGGTTCTCGGCCCGCACCTCCGCGGCGCTCACGTCGCTGGTGGTGCCGTTCGCCAGCGTCGACATCCTCCCGGACCCCCGAATCCGTCAGGAGCTGTCCACGATCTCCAACTGGCCCACCATCCCGCAGCTCTTCGTGCGCGGTGAACTCGTCGGCGGCTGCGACATCGTGATGGAGATGGCCGACTCCGGCGAACTCCAGACGCTCCTCGGCGTGCAGGGCGAAGCCGACGCCGGCGGCCCCGCGCTCAACGACTCGTCTCCGCTGCAGATCGAGAACCGTCTGTAGAGACGGCCCGATCGGGGGCGGCGCCGCGCGCCACCCCGTTCTTTCTCGAGGGCGCCCGCTGGGCGCCCTCGGTCGTTTTGGGCGGCCGCCCGCGTGGACCTAGCGCGGGTAGACGGTCGCGGAGGCGAGGCCGGTCGTCGAGACCGACGGCAGCTCCCATGCGAGCTTCGTGTGCTTCGCGAGGTCGGCGAGATCCGCATCGTCGAGCTCGGAGTCCTCGTCGCCGAGGAGGCCACCCTTGAGTGCGGCGCCCGGGATGCCGGGGATGACGGCGGCGCGCAGGCCGGAGATGCCGGCGGGCGTGTAGAGCGCGCGCAGGGCCGCGAGGTTCTTGGGGACGATCGGCTCGTCCTCGTCGACGAAGAGATCGGTGAGGGATTCGCCGTCCACCGGGGCGGCCGCCTCGATCGCGTCGGCGATCACCACGATGCCGGTCGCCTCGCCCGAGGCGTAGCGCGGGATCCGCACCTTCACGGGGATGATCCGCTCCAGGCCGGAGGTGCCCTGCACGACGGTCACCTTCACGGTGACGGTCGACCCGGCCTTCGGGCGCTTCGGCGCGCTGATCTTCACGATCTCGGCGGAGTCGGCCTCGCGGCGGAAGCGGATGTCGACCGCCACGCGGTCGACGAGCCCGAGGAACCGCTCCGCGCTCGTGACCGGCGCAACGGCGCCAGCGACGGCCTCAGCGATGCCGGTCTCCACGCCGCCCTGGGAGGTCGCCGTCGGAACGACGGTGTCGACGCACTGCTCCAGCGGCTTCTCGGGCGCCTTGAGGAAGATCGTGGTGCAGGCGCGCGCGGCGCCGGCGATCGCGACCTGGCTGGTCGCCTTCTGCAGCGCGGTACCGGCGGTGGCAGCGGCAGCGAGCGGCAGGAGCATCGTCGTGTCGCCACCGCGGATCGACCGCTCGTCGACGACGCTCGATCCGAGCTGCTGGACGACGGTGCCACCCGCATCGCGGACGGTCGCGCCGACCTTGATGGACGCGGGCGCCGCGCCGAGGGTGCCGGCGACGCCGTACGCGCCGTCGAAGGAGATGGTGCCGACCGGGCCGATCGGAGACCCGAGCTTGTAGGACGCCTGCTCGCCGATCGTCGGCGAGGCGA